>NZ_JBTLRN010000020.1:0-58473 GCF_054482775.1 Sporosarcina sp. CAU 1771
ACCCAAATCAAGAAGAGTAACTTGAAACTTATAATTAATAAAACCATCGTTAGATGGAACGCGGAATGCTTGGAAACTGGCACGTTCCGTGCGGAGCAGGGGAAAAGTTGGAGATAACTTCAAAGGCTTACCTATTGCTACTTAAACGGCATACGGCTTATTGTACTAGGGTAGTATTAATACAATTAGAAAGTAATATATGGGGGTATACTCGCTTGAAAAAAATACTACTATTTCTTTCTGTACTAAGTGTTTTGTTAGTTAGCTCGGGTTGCGTAAATGAAATGGTAGGGCAAAAAATAACTGTGCAGAATCGAACAGGAGAAGAAAATGTTTTTGAAGACTTCAAGGAAGTCACCCAACGAAAACAGGTGACTAAAGCGATAGATATAGTGAAAAATGCTAATTGGGAAAATGCAAAAGTAAAAATGGAACGTTATGCTGACTACCAATTTCAATTTCCATCTAAGAATAGCAGTGAAGACAAAATAGCATCTTATTTACTTTGGATTAGCCCAAAAGGTGAAAATCTAGAGATAGTTACCGATAGCGATAAATATGTGAAATTAACAAAGCACGATTCAGCCGATCTATACAAAATTTTAACAGGTGAAGAATTAATAAAGTGATTCTCTAGAATCGGGTGCAGTTGTTGAATAGGGACTATGCTTCAATCGGCCAGATTATTGAAGGTTCGATTTCGAAGTAATCGTGTGTTTTGTATAGTAAAAAAGAGATATATTTCGGGATGGAAAATCTTTTACATCTTATTCAACTTGGCTATGCCTTAATTGATATTATGGTTTTAAAATATCTAAGTTGACTTAAGTATTGTAGGGTGATATTATAAAATCATTATAGATAAACACGACCGCCAATATCTATAATCAATGATAATAGAAAGGGGTTATGAAATACTCGAAAGCTACTCACTAAGCATTATACACAATGGTGTACTACTTACCTTATCCGAAGTAGGTGCAATAGGTGTTTAGAATTTGGCAGAAACGTAAAACCTTTAAACAACCTACATGTCAAAGATATATACTAAACTTGCTAAAGGCAGGTTATTTGAGTCACCCCCCTGGGGTTAGGGCTAGTTATAAGGGTTCCAAACCCAAAGTTGGAGCATCATTTCTAGACGAAAAAAACAGTTGGGGGGATTCCAGTTTGTTTAATTGCCCATGAACTATAACGGAGAATCCATGCTTGAGAATGTGATGATAAAGGCTGGAAAAATGAAATGGGCTCTCGATAATAAGTGTCGGATCGTTATTGCCAATAACCTAGTAGAAAAGTATATGAACAAAAGTAAGTAAGAATAAACCAAGGGAGATGATGGAATGATATTAGATTGTGCCGTAATTGGCGGGGGACCTGCTGGGTTAAATGCTTCCCTAGTTCTTGGAAGGTCTTTGCGAAAAACGATGTTATTTGATGATAATAAACCTAGAAATTTTGTAACAAATGAATCACACGGTTTCATTACTAGGGATGGAATAAATCCTAAAGAGTTAAGAAGAATTGCTAGCAAAGAACTAGATAAATATCCCGATGTTGAAGTCAAGAGACAGCGGGTTATTAATGTAACTAAAAAGGGACAATTATTTACGATTGAAACAGATGCAGGAGAGGTCTTTCAGGCCAAGAAAGTTGTCTTAGCCGCTGGGCTTAAAGAAAAACTACCGGATATAGATTGTATCAGTAATTTTTATGGGACTAGTCTCTTTAGTTGTCCCTTCTGTGATGGGTGGGAATTAAGGGATCGTCCCTTAGTTGTGATTGCTGAAAACCACAGCACTTTTCATATGGCGAAGGTTGTATATAACTGGACCAAGGATCTGATTGTCAGCACTAATGGAAGTCAATTTTTATCCATTGATGAAAAGAAGGTTTATAAAGATAAAGGAATTATAATTTACGAACAAAAGATATCCTCATTAATTGGTGATAACGGTTATTTGACAA
Source organism: Sporosarcina sp. CAU 1771 (assembly GCF_054482775.1). NCBI lineage: Bacteria > Bacillati > Bacillota > Bacilli > Caryophanales > Caryophanaceae > Sporosarcina > Sporosarcina sp. CAU 1771. The sequence goes on from NZ_JBTLRN010000020.1 coordinate 1,969, forward strand.
ACATCTTATTTGAAGATGGGACTACCATTTCACGGGAGGGAGGATTTATCGTACCGGAAATGGAGCAAGCGTCATCAATTGGCGAAAATCTAGGGTGTGAATTAAACAAACAAGGGGCAATCAAAACGGATCGGATGGGTCGTACCAATGTTGAAGGAGTTTTTGCATGTGGTGATACGTCAATGATTGCTCCATCCCAATTAATCATTGCGGCCGCGGAAGGTAGCAAAGCTGCTTTGGGGGTAAATGCAGCTTTAATCGAGGAAACCTTCTAAAAAGTTTGGTCTTAATAAAATAACATGATAGCTTAAATTAAATTTACCAATAAGATTTTTATAAAGGATGCAATCTTAATATCCTGTAAAACAAAAGTCTTTACAAATAATTATAAAACAATTATAGTTATTGTAGATTCATAATATCCGTAATGGAAAGAGGAAATGAAATGAATGAAAAATTAATGAGGAAAATAAATAATCTGGAGAATATAGAGAGAAGCCCTGCTGAAGAGTTATTTCAGTTCGTATCTCTTAACAAAGAGGATAAATTATTAGATCTTGGAGCAGGCGTTGGTTATATAAGTTTTCCCATTTCTAAGTATGTAGATGAAGTTACTGCACTTGATTTTGATGAAGATATTTTAAAATATTTGGAAACAAAAGCTGTGGAAAATGGAATTACCAATATTAAAACGCTTGTATCAGATTTCAAAGATCTACAAATAGGTGACGAAGAATTTGATAAGGCCGTTGCTTCGATATCACTTCACGAAGTTAAACCGCTTTCGCTTGCATTAGGCGAAATCTATCGAGTCTTAAAAAATAAAGGAGTTTTTCTTTGTATTGAATTAGAGAAATCAGAGTTATCAACTGGCCCAAGGGTTTCATCGGAAAATATGAAAGAAGAGGTTCTTGCTGCTGGCTTTGACATCATCGATGTTCTTTATCCACCAGCTAAATTGGCTAACCAATCTGTTTATGTAGTTGTGGCACAAAAAAATAAATAAAACAGTATTGAACTAGTTGTTAATATAAACTTAACAACTAGTTTTATTAGTTACTGTAAAAAAGGAGTATTATATGCGTTCAGAAGAAAAGCCGAATTCTAGTGACAAACTTGGAACTGAAAAACCATCTAAATTAATGTTAAATTTAGCTATACCAGCAATGATAGGTATATTCGTTATGGCTCTATATAATCTTGTTGATATGTTTTACATTTCACTTGCAGAGGGTGTAAATGCAGTTGCGGGATTGACAGTTTCATTCCCTGTTATGATGATTGTTATGACCTTAGCGGCTTCCGTAGGAGTAGGCACGTCTTCAGTAATAGCTAGACGATTAGGGGAAAAACGAATCAAAGAGTCCAACATGATTTTTGGGACTTATATATTTCTGCTTCTCCTCATTAGTATAGTAAGTATACTAGTTGGGATTTTCTTATTAGATGATCTTTTGATTTTATTTGGGGCAACAGAAAAAATTATTGGTTATGCTTCCGCTTATATGTTACCAATTCTTTTGGGGTTCATTTTCGTTAGTTTTTCAATGGCGACAAATATTATTTTACGAGCAGAGGGAAACGCAAAATTTGCAATGTATGCAATGATCATCCCTGCAATACTTAACATTATCATTGATCCTATTCTTATATTCGATTTCGGTTTTGGATTAGGAGTAATGGGGGCTGGTATAGCAACCGTAATCTCACACGCGATAATGAGTATAATCATTTTAATATATTATCGTAAAGGCCATAGTTCACTTACAATTCATCTTAACTATATTAGAATGAGGATTTCTACTATAAAAGAAATTTTAACTATTGGATTTCCAACCTTTGTACACACTGCATCATTTAGTTTAGTCGCTATAGTGATTAATACGATGTTGCTTCAATACGGAGGATATATGTATTTAGCAGCTTATGGTGTCGCCCAACGTGTCATAGCCTTCGCTGTCATGCCTATTAATGGAATCGTGCAGGGAATGTTACCAATTGTAGGGTACAACTATGGTGCGAAACTATATGAAAGAATGAGAAAGACGATATGGTTATCTTTTAGATATGTTGTGATTATCTCTGTAGTCGTCGTTCTTCTTGCTCAATTATTCCCTGAGTATGCTATGGGTATTTTCACAAGCGATCCAGAATTTATAGAAATAGGATCAAATGCCATGAAAATCATTTTTTCTCTTTATTTTATAGTTGGCGTACAAATTATTGCTGGTGGTATTTATCAAGCCTTAGGGAAACCTAGACAAGCTTTAATTCTATCACTTTCCAGGCAAGTGTTCTTTTTGGTGCCTTTAGTGGTAATCTTACCTATTTATTTCGGGGTGTACGGGGTGTTTCTTGCATTCCCTATTGCTGATTTACTATCATTTATGTTGGCGAGTGTTATGCTTTATCGGGATAAAGAGATTATTTTAGTAAAAGGACAAGGCGAATAGAGAGGGAATTCAAATAGTTTTTCGAGGGCTTTCAATTGTCAATTGTAGATATTATGGATAGATTTGAGTAGGAAGTAATATTATAGATGGGGGTTGAGAAGATGCAATTTGCGAAGAGTACTGATTATGCGTTACACGCCTTAGTGTATTTGGCTAATTCAGAGAGCGAAGATAAAGTAGGTATTAAAGAATTATCCTATAAGCTAGACGTATCGGAGAGTTATTTGTCGAAAATTATGACTCAGTTACGGAAAGATGGAATTATAAGGGCTGTCCCTGGTGTAAAAGGTGGATATGAAATATCACGTTCAGCTAGTCATATCACATTTTTAGATGTTATTTTGTCCACTGAAGGTAGACAAGACATGTTTAACTGTTCAAATTCAGATTCTAAACAACATACATTATTGATAGATGAAAGCAATGAGCAGTTAATGGAGCGAGAAGAGGACCAACGTATTTGTAGAATTAAAGAGGTCATGGATAATGCTGAAAGTGCCTTACACCAATATTTAGAAAGTCACTCCATACAATCTATTTTAGATAAGGCGAATAAAGACCGTAATCATCATTTACAAAAAGAATAACAGATTTATCGGACTTGAAATTATTCACTATAAATAAAGTAAGTATCCCCCAAAAATGAATCCAACACAATAGAAAGACATTAGATTCAGAAAAGAGCCTAAACCCATTTATATCAAGGGTTTAGGATTTTTTATTTTAATTCTTCTTTTATTTGTAATCTGAATCTAAAATGGCGCGTGTTACAATTAGCTTAAGTAAGATTGAGGTCTGTATGTTTAAATACATAAGGAAATAAATATTGCGTAAATCCTATTAATTATTGTGCTTTTGATGAAAATATTTAACCATATTTCCGATAGAGTGGGTTTACGGCATATCAGGATTGCACAGGAGGGTATTGACGCGATAGTTCAAGCCCTGGATCTTTAACTTGTGTTCCACAAATGGACTAAAGAAATTAACAATTAAAAATAACTGAGGTGAAAAGTATGGTGTTTAATAAAGTTTCTCTACGTATGATATGGCCTATTCTTTTTTTACTTGTACTGGCTTCCAACTTTGCTTTATATCGCACTTCATTTGGAATCAGCATTTTGCCAGCTAATACTCGTCCTGTGGTTCTGGATTCTCTAATCGACCTAACTATTGTGGCTCCCGTATTATTTTTAGCTTGGCAACGAAAATTAAGTTGGAAGTATCTTCTTACATTGATGGCAGGAGGACTAATTCTCGCCCGCTTTATGATCCCAATGCAATATTTAACTCCATTTAAGACACTTACACTAATGGGCTTTGTAGTGGAAGCCGGGTTCGTTTTTCTTGAGATATTATTGTTGTTAACACTCTTTAAATATTTGCCTGAAATCATCCGAAGTGTGAAGAATAGTCCTTTACCACATTTATTTTCTTTCTCAAATGCAGTAGACCAAAAAGTAAGAAAAAATCCGATTATACAGGTTATCTGTTCAGAAATGCTGATGTTCTACTATGCTTTTTACCTTTGGAAAAAAGAACCTGTCCGCAAAGAAAATACGTTTACGCTTCATCAGAAATCAAGTCTAATTGCATTTCAAGTGATGATGATTCATGCAATTGTAGTCGAAACTTTGGGAGTGCATTGGTGGTTACATGATAAGTCATTGATCTTATCGTTGCTATTGTTAGTTGTAAATATCTATTCAATTGTTTTATTTTTAGGCAATATCCAAGCTATGCGATTTAACCCTTTGCAAATTGATAATGATCGCATGTATGTTTCATTGGGATTAATGAAACGGATGGAAATAAGGTGGGAGGATATTGACGAGATAATAAAGACCGTTCCACATTAGAAAAAAAGCTCACTAAGAACACCATAGATTTTGTAGCCCGCGATTTTAAGAAAGCATATCCGGACGTCATAATAAAATTAAAACATCTACAAGAAGCTACTCTGCTTATGGGAATGAAGAAAAGTTATGAGCAAGTTGCTATTCGAGTAGATGAACCAGAAAAGTTTAAAGAAGTACTGAAATCTAAATTTTGATTACAAAATAGTTACGTGCTTGTGCACAAGAAAATTTAGAATCCATAAAATTTGTTTGTTCAATCAACTGGTGCGTTAACTGAACAACCGCTGCGACTCAATCGGACAAAATTGAGTTAAGTGTTATCGGAGAGGAGCAGACGAAATGGATTTGTGGTTTATGATTAAAGAGCGTTCTGGATTCTTAGCATTTTTTCTTATCATAATTTTACTGAGTATTTTCCTGTTAGTAGCTACTTGGAAAAATCGTACTAACATACCTAAAAGTTTAACCGCAATTATAACTTTAATATCTACAACTTTTATCGTTGTATCTTTGATTGCAATGATATTTATTATCTCATTCGGCTATAACTCTTGAGTTGAAGTAATTAAGCAAATGGGGGCGTTTACGGAATAATGGCTGGGCTACTATCGGGCCATATTGTTAAGAAAACTTACGCTTTGAATGTATCATTTCAGGGGATCTAGAATTAACAAATAATTTTAGGGGGAGTTAATATGGAGCTTTTATTTTACGTTGTGATAATCGGTATAATTGTGTTTTTGAGTCTCGCACTTTATTTACCATTTTTAAAAAACAAAGATTAAGCATTCAACAAATTGGCGCAGTTGTTGAATAAGGGCTGTGCTTCAAACGGGCCATTTTTTGTAAAAGAAACAATGTTATTTAATATTTGAGGTGGTAGCTATGAAAAAAGGAAATATCAAAATAGCTTTATTTACGGGAATATTTTTAGGAGTTGTGAATTTTATTTTCGAGTCTTTAATTCCTAATACTAGTGTTTTTGTTTCAATTGGAATTTCCGTGTTAGCAGTTTTAATTGGTTGGTGGATAGGTAGTAAGCTATTTTCAGTCAAGAAAGAGAACCAATAGGGGATTGCTACAAATGGGCGCGATTCTGTAATAAGGATTGTGCCGTTAAAGGGCCAAATATTGCCGTATAAGGAGTATTTAAATTAAAAGTGATGGAGAGACTATATGAAATATACTTGTCCATGTTGTGGGTATAAAACATTATATAAAAAGCCACCTGGCACTTACGAGATTTGTGAAATTTGCTTCTGGGAAGATGACAGTGTCCAATATGATGATCCTGATTATGAAGGGGGAGCTAATGTTCCGTCTTTAAAACAAGCGCAAAAGAACTTTATCGAATTGGGAGCTTGCGAAAAAGTATTCATTGAATTTGTAAGAAAGCCCGATGAAAATGATATAAGGTATGTTAAATGGAAATGCCTGTGTAATGAAATCTGGGGTCATTAGCTTTTTAATTAGTAGAAGGTGCAAACTGCACGTTAAAGGAAGGGATAATAAGCCATGATTGATTTATTAACGCTTCTGAATGATAGTAAAATTAATGAAGACAAGGCTTATAAAATATTTGATGAGGTTATGGAAAGGTTTCATGATGGGGATCTAGATATCGAACCCCAAGAATATTTGTTGTTAAACGAATTTGAGTACACTGCGTTTTGCCATACAGCCGGATTACAAATTATTGCAAAGTGGCGTAAAGAAGGATGGCCAAAGTTTTGCAATCTGTGTCGTAAGGACATAAATCATAAAAAATATGGTTGGACTATTAAAAACGATAAATTAGTATGTCTGGATTGGATAAGTTAGTTTTATTTTCTAGTGGAAAGAAACAGATTCATATAGGACTACTTAAGAAATACCAATAGTTTCACAATCTGGGCGCGATTGCTTAAAAAGTGATTGCGTCCAGATCGCGTAAACGGGCCAATTTAAAAAATCATTCACAGTTATGGGTTAGAAACAGAGAAATATTCTGTACCGTGCAAAGAAGCGGTAAGGATTATATTGTTTTTGAATTCGTATGAAGGAGAAAAAAATGAAAATAGAAGAAATCGTAGGTATAGTTAGAGAATATTTTTCTTTAGCATTATTAGCTGTAATTACTTTAGGGATTATATTGATCCTAATATATTTCATTTTTTATAAAACCATTTTAAAAGGGAAGAAAAGGTTTTCAAAGAAGAGGCTACTTTTGCTAGTGATGTTTAGCGGCTATGTGATAATGGTTATTGGTGTGACTTTTTTAAACAGGGGATCTACCTATAATGCTGGAATGGACTTTTCCTTATTTTCATCATACCGTGAATCTTGGAATAGTTTTAGTGTTAGACATTGGCAATTCATATATTTAAATATATTTATGTTCGTTCCTTTCGGTATTCTTTTCCCATTATTACAACCACGTTTTCGAAAAGCGATATGGACAATTGGAGTAGCGGCCTTATGTACACTTTCCATTGAAAGCGTTCAATTAATAACGGGATACGGTAATTTTGTAGTTGACGATTTATTCAATAATTTATTAGGGGCAATCATTGGATATGGCATCACTATGGGTTTTATCAACATAAAAGAGAAAGGAATAAAACAATCATTATTCTATTTCTCGCCATTGCTACTAGTGGTTATCTTTTCTACAAGTGTGTTTACATATTATCATTTGAAGGAATTTGGTAACCTCTCCATTGTGGCAACCAATAAAGTAAATATGAAGGAAGTTATTCTTACTTCTGATGTTGAGTTCAATGTTAAGAAAGCAACTATTCCAATTTATAAGGCGCCAAGTTATACAAAAGCTGAGGCAGATGCATTTGCTGAAACATTTTATAAAAGGATGGATGTGGATGCAGCAAATATAGAAGATATATCTTATCCAGATCAAGGTATATATCGGAGTAGTGGAGAGAAATCATATGATTTATGGTTCCAATTCTTAGATGGAGGTTATAGTTTTACAGACTTTTCAAGCCACGATGAGGAAATAGTGCCTAAAGACACAGATGAAGAATCCTTAAAGGAATCTTTATTGAAATTTGGTGTAGATATACAAAAGGACTTCTATTTTCAAAGAGTCGATACTGGTTCGTATGAGTGGATAATAGATAAAAAAGTTAGTGGAAATCAGCTAATAGACGGTTCTTTAACGGCAACATATTATAATGATCATACAGTGAAGCAGATTGAGAATCAGTTAATTACCTACGACAAGATAAAGGATATTCAAATAAAGAGTGAACAAGAAGCATTTGCAGAAATCTTGGAAGGGAATTTTCAGATCCTTTCCGAAAACAATAGAATTGATACCTTACAAGTTCATAAAGTACGAGTAAGCTACTATTTAGATTCCAAGGGATACTTTCAACCTGTTTATGCATTTCAAAGTACATTAGATGGTTCGAATATGACTATATTAGTTCCAGCAATATAAAAAGGTTTTATCATTGTGTGTATCAATACTCTACAAAAGGGCGCAATTCTTGAAGAGGAATTGCACCCTTTTCAGTAATGGACTAATTGAATGAAACTATAAAGCAATCATCCGTATATAAATTAGGAAAGAAAAAACTAAGCGAAATAATATGATTATTGAATAGGTTATTTGTTGAGTAAGCCTTATGCCTGGATTGAGCTACTTAAAAGCAGCTTATTTCTAAAACATTTAGATTAATTGAGGGGGGATGATCTCTTTGGGAGATATTATTTTTTATGGATTTATTTTAATCGTCCTATACGTAATTTTAATTATGATATATATTTTTCCAAAAGAAAGCTTGTTGCTTTTCGCAAGATAGGAATATAAAAAAGAACCTACATTTTCCGATTATAGAATTCGTTTAAACAAGTATCTTTCGCTTTTTGGCATCCTCCTGGTAACAATCTCTATCATTGATTGGTTTGTCGATGTATCGGCTGTGCGTACGTTATTGGCCTTAGGATTAATTGTCTATGTAGTTATCGCAATACTAAAACTTTCCCGAAATGAAAAGGGTCCGAGAGGGATTTAGAGCAGCTAATTAGATTGATCTGTTAGTCGAGTTTTCATCTAACGTGGGCAATTCTTGAAGAAGAATTGTGCCCTAATTCTACATATATAATGATTGGATTTTTCGTATTAACTCAAATAGGCGTTCAGGCATATATGGAATGGAGATTTTCGGAAAACAGAAAAGACTTTCAAGTATCACTAATCCAGCTTACTTTAACTATTGCAACCTTACTTGGATTCGATTTCTGGTTAGAATATTATTCATAGGAAGAATGATTAGAAGTAGTTATGAATTCGGATATTTTTTTACCGAAAATAATGATATTTAAGTAGGATATCTTTAGTGCAGTTTATCCAAGTTAGGATACCCCCCCAGTAAACAAGCTTTGTGGGGATTTTTGAAACTGTTAAAATAAAGTGATCGTTTTGTCTACATATTACGTTAGCTTAGTAACCCTCCGATGCTAAATAAATCGGTCATTCGATAACCAGAATATGCTATTCTTAAAGAAATGCTCGAAAAAAGGAGAATCATATGACTGGATTGGATGATGTAAACCTCTATGAAAGAGTCGTGAAGCAAGATCGTCACGCCTTCGAAATCGTTTATGACCGCTATGAAAAACTAATCTACTCATTTGCTTATCGGTTAACTGGAGATCGTACCATTGCTGAAGAAGTTACTCAGGACGTCTTTCTGAAATTATGGCAGGGGACTTCGGTATACCAGGAAGACAAAGGCAAATTCTCATCGTGGCTACTTACCATAACGCGCAATAAAGCGATTGATGAAATCAGAAGACTGAAGCGTCATGACCATGAGCCGATGCTCGAGAAAGATGCTTTGATCGAAGAGGCAGGTTCTACAGAATTAGAAGTAGAGTGGAAAGAAAAACGTGGGGAAATTCGTGAAGCAATTGGCGAATTAAGTGCAGAGCAGCAAGAAATTATTGAACTGTTCTATTTTCAAGGATATAGCCAACAGAAGATTGCGGACCATTGTAAATTGCCGCTTGGCACGGTTAAAGGAAGAATCCGATTGGCGTTAAAGCATTTGAAAGGCTTAATCGGACAGGAAGGAGGGGTTTTCGAATGAGTAAACAGTGCAATATGCTGATTGATTATTTCAATCGTACCCTAACCGACGAAGAAATAAATGAATTCGAAGAACACTTAATAGGATGCGAATCATGCCAAGAAGAATTGATTGAGTGGGAAACGTTAACGGAGGACTTACCTTTTTTATCTGAAGAAGTTGAAGTTCCATCAGGGATGAAAGCTAAAGTTTTTGCTGCAATAGCTGAAACACCCGAAACACCCGAAACACCCGTTGAACAGAAGACTATTGACTATTTTCCACCGATTCAAAGTCAAAATCAGCCGAAAAAACGTTTCAGATTTATGCTTCCGACAGTTGCAGCAGCATTATTGATTTCCTTGTTGTCGAATATCTATTTGATCAATGAAAATACTAAAGCGCCTGAAATTGCAGTAAGTGATATTGAAGTCATTGGTAAAACCGTATTAGCTGCACAACCAGGTGTAGAAGATGCATCTGCGGTTGCGATGCTCCTATCTGATAAAGGTGAACCTGTATTAGTTGTTGATGCGGAAAACTTACCGGTTTTAGGGGAAGGTGAACTTTACCAGGTCTGGGTGATTGAAGGAGAACAGCCATATCCAGCTGGCGTTATTGAACTTACAGAAACAGGTGGGGGAAAAGTAAGCCATCCATTAGCAAACCTTGATGGGAAGTGGGATACAATTGCCATCACCATTGAGAAAGAACCAAACTTACCACTACCAGAAGGCGTGATTGTCTTAGCTGGTGGAATTTAAATAATCGAACAAAAAGAAAGTCTCATTCGCCGACTCTACTGGCTGAATGAGGCTTTTTAATGTTGGATGTCTGGCCTTATTCAATTTAAAATAAAATCTTTTTTAAATAAAAGTGAACCATTCCATTTTTCATTGCGTTAGCTTATTACAAAACCGAAAAGGAGAGATACAAATGAAATTAAACAAAACATTGTTAGCCATTCCATTAAGCGTTTCACTATTACTTCCGATGGGGGCTTTAGCAAATGCCGCAGATCATGGCCACGGAGCAGCACAATCAGAAGCAGTATCGAATCCAGCGGTAGATTTAAGAGCCGCACTTGATAGTATTTTATCGGAACATGCATACTTAGCAGTTGTCACGATGCAAAAAGGAATTGACGGTTCAAAAGATTTCGAAGCTGCAGCAGGACAATTAGGCGAAAACACTGAGGAACTATCAGCAGCCGTTGGTTCGATTTATGGAGAGGAAGCGGGCAAGCAGTTCCAAACGATTTGGAGTAGCCACATTGGATACTTTGTTGACTATGTAACCGCTACAGCTGAAAAGAATGAAGATGGACGTACAAAAGCATTAGCGGATTTGGATAATTACCGAGTAGTACAAGCGGATTTTCTAGATAAAGCAACAGAAGGACGTCTGAAAGCAAAAGATCTTGAAGAAGGATTGAAAATGCACGTTGATCAACTTGTTTGGGCGTTCGACAACTATGTAGCAGAAGATTATGAAAAGGCGTACACAAGTCTAACTGAATCTATGCACCATATGTTTGGAACAGGAAAAGGATTGTCTTGGGCAATTACAGAACAGTTCCCAGATAAATTTAATAACCTTTCTGTTGATACACCTGAAGCTGACCTTCGTGAAGCTTTGAACAGTGAATTCTCAGCACACGCAGCACTTGCTATACTTGCAATGCAAAAAGGGATTGATGGAGCGAAAGACTTTGATGCAGTTGTCGCAGCATTGAATGAAAATACAGAGGATCTAACGAAATCAGTTGAGTCTGTTTATGGTGTTGAAGGCGGTAAGCAGTTTAATGAAATCTGGAATAGTCACATTGGTTTCTTTGTAGATTATGTTACGGCAACGGCTAGTAACGATGAGGTAGCTAAAGAAAAAGCGATGAAAGATCTTGATGGATATCGTAAAGTACAGGCAGAGTTTCTTGATACAGCTACAGAGGGAAGATTGAAAGCAGCTGATTTAGAAGAAGGTTTAAAAGGGCATGTTGATCAATTACTAGCTGCATTCAACAGCTATGTCGACGAAGATTATGACAAAGCATATGACAGTATTCATGAAGCATATAGCCATATGTTTGGTGTAGGAACAGCTTTAGCTGGAGCGGTTGTTGATCAATACCCAGAGAAGTTTGCAGCCGCAACACCAACAGATATGCCGAAAACAGGACTAGGTGGCATGAGTCAGGGGACGGATTATACGCTTTGGGCAATTATGTCTAGTCTAATTCTAGCAATGGGAGCAGGCGCAGTGTTAATTCGAAGAAAAGTAACGAATAACTATTAAAAGAGGGGGAGACTCCTCTTTTAATTTTTATCTGATCACAATGGAAAGGAGGAGCACTGCTATGAAAAACCATTTACTAATAGGTGTTTTATTTATCCTTGGATTACTTTCAGGTTGTGCGCAAGAGGTATCTACAGAAGTGGTACAACAAGAACGAGTGACTCAACCGGAGCAAACAACAACTTCTGAAACAGCTCAAGAGGTGGCGGCACTGCCCTCATCTGAAGGTTTATCATTAGCTGATAAACGAGTAGGTATTGAGCCTGCTCGGCTTGAGATACCTAAGCTGAAGGTAGATGCAGTCATTGAAGGAGTTGGCCGTATAGAAAATGGACAAATGGGTGTTCCTCAAAATCCTGACAATATTGGTTGGTTCGAACCGGGAATTAAACCTGGTGCACAGGGAAATGCTGTGATGGCAGGTCACATCGATTCGGCAACAGGCCCTGCAGTTTTCCATAAGTTAGAGAAATTAGAAAAAGGCGATGAAATTGTCGTACATGGAAAAAATGACGAAAAGATCCGCTTTATTGTTACGAAAACAGAAGCATATCCACGTAATGATTCACCAGTCGAAGCTATTTTTGGATTTAACTATAGCAGTGGCCTTACGTTAATTACATGTACAGGGGAATATAATCGCACAGCTAAAACACATGAAGAAAGATTTGTAGTGTATACAGAATTAGTTGGAGAATAGAAGAAACAGCCATCTCCTTAGTTTGTTATACTGAACAAAAAGGATTGCCTATTTATAAAGTTGTAGTTTTCCAAGGGAACAAATAGCCCACTAATTCATATGAATTAGTGGGCTATTTCGATCTTTATTTTGCGTTTTATACCAGTGAACGAAACGGGTTATCGTTTCGATATGTGGCACGAATACATAGGAATATTAATTTTCCGTTATAAAAAGAGGAAGGTGTTCTAAAAAGATAATGTCATCGCGTTCAGCTGCATCGCCTTCTGCCAGAATAGCTGCTTGTGCAACAACTTCTGTACCGGCTGCTTTAGCTAACTCACTCAATGCACGAAGGGACTCGCCTGTGCTAATAACATCGTCGACAATTGCGACGCGTTTCCCTTTTATATGTTCTACATCGATGTTGTCCAAGCAAAGAACTTGTTCAACTTGTGTAGTAATCGAAGTCACTTTACTTACAAGCGGATCGACCATATAAGGTTTAACACTTTTTCTGGCAACGATATATCGATCTAAACCAAGCTGTTTTGCAACCTCGTAGGCAAATGGAATTCCTTTTGCTTCAGCAGTAACAATTGCATCAATTTCAGGTAACCTTTTAGCAACGAGTGGAGCAGTTGCTAGAACGATTTCCGTATCTCCTAAAATATCAAAACTTGCGATACTAAGTGTTTCAGATAAAGCGATGATTGGTAACTTTCTTTCCAATCCAGCTACTTGCAACGTATAGGTTTTCATGAGTATCCTCCAATTAGAATCCAAAGATATTTATTAGAAATTCAACAATAACTCCCGCTAACATACCTAAGAAAGGATCGGTGATCGCGGTAACAATCATCGTAATCCCACCAACAATTCCTGAACCTGCTCCTTCACCAGTTAATGCACCAATCGCATTGACGGGTAAAGTAACAACAGCCCCTAAAACGAATAAGAATCCAGCGATTGAAGCACTTGGTACAAATTTACCAATCTTCGGAAGAAGGCCAGTGATTAAAATAACCGCCATCAAGACCATCATTAGGACTCCTGACCAGACGGCATGTGGAGCGCTCGCCGTTGCTGATATGACAATTTCAACAGGTGCTCCTCCGAAGAAGGAAGAAACCATATCCGCTAAACTACTAATAACTGTAATTGTATCAACGTTCACTTCAGTATCGGCAATTTCTCCGTTAATTTTACCAAAAGCAATATTCGCTCCGATGTTCAAACAAACCATAGCAAGCGCACCGCGAATAACCATCGGATTAATAATAAGCTTCTGTCTATGGAATCCTTCTTTTACTTCGATTCCAGCCTTAGGTGTTTCTTTATTTTTATTATTAAAGTAGAAAACAATACTTGAAAGAATTACGGACACAGTAATTGTGTATACTAAATCTTTAGTTGCAAAGTAGACGATAAAAGCACTAAGCATAGACGTGACCCCGATAACTCGGTCATTTTTGGCCATATCCCAGGCAACTTTTGAAAGCATAATACCAACACCAGCCATCATACCAGAAGTAATGATTGGACCAATCCAGTCGATAAGTGCTTCAAGAAAACCAAACAATCCGACCATAAGTAAAATGGCGGCTCCAAAAAAGATCATCGACAGTCGTTCACGCATATTTCTGCCCATCGTTCCAGCAAGCGTAATTGTTTCCGCCTGATAGGAGATAACAGCTACGTTACTAGTTGCCGCGTTACCAAATGCACCGACTATAAAAGCAAGAGCAGTAGGAATAGAAGCAAAACCGAATGTCATTGCGAGTAATCCTTGAGGTAAAGCGTTTAAAACCCCGCTTAAGGCGGCGAGTATGTCTTTCCAAATATCCAATGTTGTTCCCCTTCCATCACGCCAAACCTACAGAAACATCTTATGGATTTAAAAAATAGCACATGAATTAATAAACGAACTAATAATTTTTCAAGTACCATCCATAGTAGAGCAATTAAGGTTGCCCTGTAGGAACTCCTAAACCGATTATTAGGATTATATGGGTGTGTTCAATAATTTCAACTTAACTAAAGTACCATAAAAGCCAGAAGGGTACAACTGGATATTAAATGGTTTACGACTCATTTTGCCTAAATTGTCTTATTAACGCCGAAATATTTTTCTGGGCGGTCTAGTTCTGTTATAATTATTTATTGATGAAGAAGAAAAAGGTGAAGCGATGAATTTTCTATGGACATTATTATTTATGGCGTTTATTGGTGCACTAATCGGGGGCTTTACGAATCATCTGGCCATTAAAATGTTATTCAGGCCACATGAGGCGAAATATATTGGATCATGGCGAGTGCCTTTTACGCCAGGATTGATTCCGAAACGAAGAGATGAGTTGGCTAGACAGTTTGGAAAGACGGTAACAAATTATTTGCTAACTCCTGACACGTTCAGGAAGAAGTTATTAACTCCAGCTATGAAACAAAAGACGGAAAGTTTTCTTCAACAAAAACTTGAAGAGCATGTTCTTTATTCAGATAAAAGCTTGAATGATTGGCTCGCAGTTGCTGGTGCGACAGATGTTGCAAGCAAAACGGAGCAAAAAGTGTTCGAAGTTCTGGATGAACAACTGGCTGGTCTTAAAGTAAAATTAACAACAGGTACAATTGAGGAAGTATTGCCACTCGAGTGGCGTTCAGGTGTGGATTCACGCATACCTCAAATTACAACGTACATTTTGGAAAAGTCCGAAACATATTGTGATTCCGAAGAAGGACGAGCAATGTTTCGCAAGCTCATTGATGATTTCTTAGCATCAAAAGGCACACTAGGTAGTATGGTAAATATGTTCTTTGGAGAATCGGAATCACTTGTCGGGAAAGTCCAAAAAGAGGCGCTTAAGTTTTTGGCCGCCCCAGGTACGTATGATCTCGTCAATAACATAATAGGAAATGAGTGGGAAAAACTACAAAAACGTCCACTTGATGAATTACTAAAAGATTTTGATTGGGATGGTCTATTTTCTTCGGTTAAGGCGTATACAAGTAAAGAGCTCGCAATTGAGTCACGACTTGATAAGACCTTGGCGGAATATTGGCCTACTAGCGGTGAGTGGACAGCTAACAATGTGACACCAACGCTAACTGAATTTGCATTTACACAAGCAGGGGAACAACTGGAGATATCTCTCCGTAAATTAAAGATAGATGAAATGGTCAAAGAGCAAGTCGATTCCTTTCCAGTGGAAGTATTGGAAGATCTCGTTCTTGGCATCTCCCGACGCGAATTCAAGATGATTACAGTTCTTGGTGCCGTGTTAGGTGGAGCGATAGGAATCATACAAGGTCTTATTGTGTTTGGACTAAATCTTACATAGGGGGAATAGAAAATGACGGTAAATATTTATGATGATTTAAACAGATTGGAAGCTACTTTTCGACAAACGGAACAATTCGCAACAGTAGAGCAAGCGATTCAAGAAGTGAAAAATGATGAGGAGGCACTCGTTCTCTTTAAAAACTTTCGCGAAGTTCAATTGAAACTCCAGGAGAAACAAATGCAAGGTGAACAAGTTGAGGAAGATGAATTAGAGCATGCACAACAAACAGCACAACTTGCTCAAATGAATGAAAAAATAATGAAGATGCTTGAAGCAGAAATGCAATTAAGTGGTCTCCTTGAAGAAGTAAATAAAGTACTTATGAAACCTGTACAATCGATGTACGAATCCATCTAAAAAAACTGGCCTCGCGCCAGTTTTTATTTTTATCTAAATACATATAGAAGGCTGGTTAATACCTATGCAGAAAATCTTTGTTACAGGAGAGTACCGGGAAGACTGGATACGAATGTTCGCACATCTAGCGAATCTTTTCTTTGAAGAATGTAAAATTGTTTCGGAAGATGAAGAGGGAGCACTAAAAGTAGAAATGAGTTTGGAGAAAACGAATGAAGATACGTTAGTAGGCCGAGCACTACTCATTAAGAATAATGTGGAGTATAAAGCGGAATTTATTGAAATTGAGCAAGACGGGAATGCAAAGGTTACAACACGTCAGCTTAAGAGAATTTATTCACATGTCTTTCTTGAAGTGCTTGAACAATTTACAGGCATGAAGCAATCATGGGGCATTTTAACAGGGATTCGCCCTATGAAGTTGTATCATAAGTATCGTCAACAAGGAATGGGTTCAGAAGAGGCAGTTACGAATTTAATGAAAAACTACCGCGTTTCTCGTGAAAAAGCGGACCTCCTAGCTAAAATTGCAAAAATCCAACTCCGGTCCGTTCCGGATTTATATGAGTTGAAAGAGGAAGTTAGTATTTACATCGGTATTCCATTTTGTCCAACAAAATGTGCTTACTGTACATTTCCTGCTTATGCGATTCGTAGGAAAAGCGGTCGGGTCGAATCATTCCTCGATGGTTTACATGAGGAAATTCGCCAGATGGGGAAATGGCTAACCGAACGCGATATGAAAATCACTACGATCTATTATGGCGGTGGAACACCGACCTCAATCGAAGCGGAAGAAATGGATGCGCTTTACGAGACGATGAATGCCGCGTTTCCTGGAATGGAAAATGTACGTGAGATTACAGTAGAAGCAGGGCGACCAGATACAATCACCCCTGCCAAAATCGACGTGCTGAAAAAATATAAAATAGACAGAATAAGTGTCAACCCACAATCCTACACAGACGAAACATTGAAGGCGATTGGACGTCATCACACAGTTCAGGAAACAATCGATAAGTTTTGGCTGTCGCGTGAGATGGGTATGAAAAATATCAATATGGATTTAATTATTGGGTTACCAAATGAAGGGATGGAGGAGTTTACTCACTCTCTTGCAGAAACTGAAAAAATGCAGCCTGAATCACTTACTGTGCATACACTTTCATTCAAAAGAGCTTCAGAAATGACACGGAACAAAGACAAATATAAAGTAGCTGACCGTGAAACTGTAGAGAAAATGATGAAGCTTGGTGAAGAATGGAACGCAAAAAACGGCTATGAACCTTATTATTTGTATCGTCAGAAAAACATTTTAGGAAATCTTGAAAACGTTGGCTATGCAAAACCAGGTGAAGAAAGTATTTACAACATCGTCATCATGGAAGAAGTACAAACGATTATTGGTGTTGGATGTGGGGCATCAAGTAAATTCATCCACCCTGAAACAGGAAAGATTACGCAGTTTTACAACCCGAAAGATCCAGCTGCATATATCCTGACATTTGAAGAAGCGATTGAGAAAAAGTTGGCTTATTTAAATGAAATATTTCCACCTTCAGTGAAAAAATAAAAGGGTTTTGGGCGTCTATGCCGAAGTAGTTGTAATGAACGATGATTCATTTTAACTTCATTCAGCAGAAATTCAAATGTCTACTGAATAAAGTTAAATCCTTCGGCGGATGCCAGAGATTTTGGAGGGTGTTAATAGCGCAAGCTCAATTCAAAATCTTAGCACAAATATGCCGGAGCATATTTGATTAAAGGGGTGTACGTAAATGTATAAAACAATTGAATTAAAGAGGGAAGGTCGTCAAGCTCGTCTAACATTGAATCGACCAGATTCAATGAACGCAATGGATGGAGTTATGATGAAAGAGTTAGCGGATGTTTTTGAGGAACTGAAAAGTGACACAAACATTCAGGTTGTGTTAATTCGGGGAGAGGGACGTTTTTTCTCTGCAGGTGGGGATATTAAATCCATGTTAGATCCTGATAATCCAATGGATATAAAAGAAGTTATGGTAGATGTATCACGACTTGCAAAAGCACTTTATACATTGCCACAAATCACGATTGCAGCTGTTCATGGGGCGGCGGCGGGACTTGCGTTTAGCGTTGTTCTTGGTTGTGATTATATTATTGCGGAGGAAGAAAGTAAATTAGCAATGAATTTCATAGGTATCGGACTGGTGCCAGATGGTGCAGGACACTTTTTCTTGAAAGAACGGGTTGGAGTACCGCAAGCTAAACAAATTATCTGGTCGGGCGAGGTAATGACAGGAAACGAAGCGTTTGAAAAGGGGCTTGTTGATGAGGTAACTCCTGTAGGAAAGAGCGAAGAGTTTGCTGAAGGACTTGTACATAAATTATTAACTTCACCAATAACTTCAATGATTGCTACAAAAAAGATCTTACATGACCAAAAATTTGCTGAACTTGAAAGTGTTTTAGCTATGGAAAGTGAAACACAAGTAAACATGAGGTTAACTGAGGATCATTTAGAAGGAATTCAAGCATTCGTCGAGAAACGCAAGCCACAGTTTACAGGTAAATGAAAAAAGTCCAAGCGATTTCACAATTGGGAAGTTGTGAAGCGCTTGGACTTTTTTGTGTAAAGAAATAGGTGTTCACTGCTTTATTTATACTTGTCGACCATCTCGCGCCAAGCAAAATAACCTTTTTCAACTGCTCGAATTAAAAGCTCTGCAGTCGCAATATTCGTTGCTAGCGGAATGCCATAAACATCGCAGAGACGCAGCAACGCACTGACATCAGGTTCATGTGGTTGTGCTGTCAGTGGGTCTCTGAAAAATAGAATTAGATCTAATTCACCTGTTGCAATCATGGCTCCAATTTGTTGGTCGCCGCCAAGTGGCCCTGACATAAGCCGATTGATAGTGAGATTTGTTTCTTCCATAATACGGAGCGCGGTAGTACCTGTTCCGTAGAGAATTTGTTTAGCAAAGATATGTTCATAAGCGATGGTGAAATTCACCATTTCATTTTTCTTTTCATCATGCGCAATTAATGCAATTTTCATAAGACACACCTCGTCAATTTGAATGATGGATATTCTTCTTATGTATAATGATAGCACAATAAGGTGAACGAACGACACTAATTAAAAGTGCAGCAAAGTGGATTTAGTCCATTTAGCTGCACTTTTTCATTTTCAAGTTTCTTTATATCTATCAGCATTTAAATAATCTGATAAAAAGTTTAAACGCAATCGGATTTGGCAGGAATTTAATTAATTATTGTTTCCGACTTTCTTAGCGAATTCGCGATACTTAGCCATTAACTCGAATGCTACTTCTAAACTATCTTCGGCTTTAAAAGATGGATAATCGAAGTTCAAATACTCTTTCAGAATGCTGTAAGTATAGTCTGCATAAATTACGGTGCCATCTTTCTCAATCCGTTCGATGCCATCAAGCTTATGGCTATCTTCATTAATTTTAATGGCTTCTAATTCTGTAATCCCTTCTGGCAAAGCTAGTTCAGCACCGGCACTACTTAACAAAATTGGATATCCACCGGGCAGTCCATTAGGCGCAGGAGAGTGCGTAAAGATAGGTGTTGGATTTAATAAAGCGTACATATTTTTAATTGTTGAACTGGCTGAAACTGTTGTAAATTCTGTGTCAGGTGGGTATTGCTTAATTGCATCCCACATTAATTCGTCTGAATTGAATTGAGTAGTAACATCTTTGTCATTTACAAATACTTTTAAGAAATAAGGAGCTTTTTTATAACCTGCCTCTCTCGGATAAACCCACCAGACATGATGTGCGACAAGATACACTTTAATCATATCCATCGGAGCATTAAGCCTCTTTGAAACCATTAATCTCACTGCTGGTTCAATCAGTTCTACGTTTCCAATTCCAATTGTCGGTGCAATTCCTGCATTAGCCAAAACAGGATTTGTGATACAAGAGAGTGACGTATTAATAACTTTAGGATTTATAGTTGAATTTTTAATAGCCTGCATTAAGTTATAGGATAAACCAAGCTGACAAGGTAACCACGCTCCCAAACTAGCAGAACTTATTTTTTCATAATACTTCTTTGGTAATTGACGAATGACATGCCACGTTTGCAATACAGCACAATTTATAACAATATCTGGTTTCACCTCGTCAATGATTGCCGTAGCATCATCGACTTTACTTAAATCTAGCTTTTTAAATGTAACTTTAGGATACAATCTGAATACCGCAGCACCAATTAAAGCGTTATTAATACGTTTTTCAGTTACCTCGACATTTAAATCACATACTACAACTTCTGGACATTTTGGATCCCTTACAAGAAACTCTAAAATATGTGTTCCGACCTCACCTAAACCAACCAGCATTACTTTGCTCATTAATATACCCCCTCTTACACTTTGGGACAGTGTCCCTTTTGGTGATTATAGAAAGTATATTTTCAAAATAAAATATTATTCCGGTCATTTAAAAGCAGACTAAGTGGCATGAGTAATTAAAGGCATATCCATTTCTAAAATTTCATAGGATACAGTACGCAAGACGGGACTGTGTCCCGAATAAATGATAGGAGGGAATGTAGTGTTTAAAAATTTTGGGTTAACAAAGCAAATTATACTTGCACTTGTTCTAGGTATTGTTATTGGAATAATTCTTTATAATCTCCCAGCATCTCATTTTAAAGATACAATACTGATCAATGGAATCTTTTATGCTATCGGAAAAATGTTTATTTCAACCTTGAAAATGCTAATCGTTCCGGTAGTATTCTTTTCCTTAATTGTTGGTGTGTCCTCTCTAGACAATATTAAACAGTTAGGTAGGATAGGTATTAAGACCATGTCTTATTATTTATTAACCACTGCATTTGCAATTACCTTAGCTCTGCTCATTGGTACTGCAATTAATCCAGGTAAGGGTTTGGATATGACAGTGATCTCTAAAAATGACGTGACAATCAACGAACCTGTACCATTCTTTGAAACGATTATTAATATTATTCCTGAAAATCCCATTAGTTCTATGGCTCAAGCGAATATGCTACAAGTCCTCTTCTTTGCAATCATAGTAGGTCTAGTAATCACCATTCTTGGTGAAAATGTTCCAACAATTAAAAAGTTGGCTAGTGAATCAAATGATTTATTTCTTAAAATGATTACATTGGTAATGGCATTTGCTCCTATAGGAGTTCTTGCGCTAACTGCGAAAACATTTGCTGAGCTAGGCTACGATGTAATGTTACCGCTCACAAAGTATTTGGGTATTATATTTTTTGTCTTAGCATTACAAGTTGTGTTTTATCTACTCTTAATACGTTATGTTGGAAATGTTAGTCCTCTTAAATTTTTGAATAAAGTGATGCCTCCCTTGTCAATTGGCTTTTCGACAGCTAGTTCAGCGGCAGCTTTGCCGGTCTCACTAAGAACCGCAGAAGAAAGTCTCGGCATCAATAAAAAGGTTGCTTCATTTACACTACCTTTGGGTGCCACAATCAATATGGATGGTACAGCGATTATGCAAGGTATTGCTACCATTTTTATAGCTCAAGTATATTTGGTTGACCTTGCTTTTACAGATTATCTAATTATCATTGTAACGGCCACATTGGCTTCTATTGGAACTGCAGCGGTCCCAGGTGCCGGACTAATCATGTTATCACTTGTTCTAACTTCTGTTAATTTACCAATAGAAGGAATCGCCTTAATCATAGGAATCGATCGTATTGTGGATATGGCAAGGACATCGATTAATATTACGGGTGATTTAGTAGGGGCAACGATTATTGCTAAATCCGAAAATGAATTAGATTTAGAGATGTATAACGATAGTAGTAACAAGTTAAATTAAGAACAGTAGAGACCCTATTCATATCGTAGTGAATGGGGTTTTATTGGTAATATCGTAATAGACAAAGCAATTGATTTAAGGTGGCTAGATAATGAATAAGAATGACAATATAATTGCTTCTGTTGATAACTCTTTAAATATATTATTTTCGATTAGTGAAAACGGAAATAAAAGTATAAGGGAGCTAAGCGAAATCGTTGGTATGTCTAAAAGCGCCTTGCATCGAATTCTTCTGACCCTGGAGAGAAGAGGGTTTGTAAGACAAGATGAAGAGACGAAAAGGTATAGCTTAGGATTTGCTATCTTGTCTTTAGCTTCGGCGTTAAACTATGATTTAGAAATCAGTAAACTAGCAATAGACGATATGAAATCTTTGAGAAACGAAGTAAATGAAACAATTCAGCTAGCTATCGTAGAAAATAATAAAATAGTACTGGTGAATGTGCTAGAGGGTAGTGATATCATAAGAATTTACTCAAAAGTAGGGAAAGTTTTACCAATTACTTATGGGAACTTTGGAAAAGTTTTTTTATCAGGTATGTCACATGCCAAGGTTTTGGATTACCTAGAAAAATATCCGTTAAAATCATACGGAGCAAATACTGTTACAGATATCAATACGTATATAGAAGATTTAATAAAGGTGCGAGAAACTGGAATTTCAGTTGGAGTAGATGACCCTATCGACGGCGCATACAGTATTGCAGCAGCAATTTACGACGCTAAAAAACAAGTAGTGGCATCACTTTCATTAATAGGAGTTAAGAAGATTAGTTCTATGAAGAATTTACCACATATAGAGAAGTTGGTTCACCAGACAGCAATGAATATATCTAATAAGATAAAGCTTCAGACAAAGTCTTATAACAGTGAAGAATTGCTAAAATAAATATAGGCAAATAGTAGAGTAGTAAAGACAAGCAAAAAGTTAAAGTGCAACTTGGCCCAATCGCCGAGTTGCACTTTTTTTACGAATGAAATAAAAGTAATTTACCAGTAGGAGACGCAAGACGATGCGTTTGCTCAATCAAATCTTTTTCTTCAAGCATTGCTTGTCCTTTTACCTTTGCTTCATCGTCTGTTGCTGCTGTGAAAGTTTCTTCAATTAATACCTTACCAGTATTTTCAAAGGCAGTTAATTTATAAGATCTCATATCCTTCATCCTCCCAATTAGCTTTCATATAGTATACATTGAAAGTAATAGTATGAATAGGTATTCATGTTAGAAAATTAGTGTTCAATTTGAAATTTCAGTCGTTACATATTGAATCTATTGAAACTTATGAGTAATTACTTCGTATAGCTACTATAGAGTATTTCGAAAGGGGAAATAAAATGAGTTTAATAATTGAAAATGTAACGAAGCGCTTCGGCGAATTTACCGCTGTGGATGATTTAACGTTATCTGTAGGCGAAGGAACAATGTATGGGTTTCTAGGTGCCAATGGTGCTGGAAAGACCACGACATTCCGAATGATTCTAGGCCTTTTAAAAACAAATGAAGGGGAGATTACATGGAATAATAAGCCGATTACATACGCAACGAGTCCTGAAATTGGCTACTTACCAGAAGAACGCGGTCTCTATCCTAAAATGAAGGTGGAGGAGCAGCTCATCTTCCTAGCACAGCTACGTGGAATGAAAAAAGCAGATGCCAAACAAGCAATGACAAAATGGCTCGACCGCATGGAAATTCCTCATTACGTAAATAAGAAAGTTGAAGAGCTCTCCAAAGGAAACCAACAAAAAATTCAAGTTATCGCATCTCTTATGCACAATCCAAAACTTCTCATTTTAGACGAACCCTTTTCGGGATTAGACCCAGTCAACGTTGAAATGTTGAAGCAAGCGATACTCGAATTTCGAAATAATGGGGCGACGATTGTTTTCTCCAGTCATCGTATGGATCATGTGGAGGAACTTTGTGAGCAATTGAGTATTATTCATCAGGGCAAGCAAATTGTGAGTGGATCCCTTCGAGATGTGAAGCGCTCATTCGGAAAACAGAACGTGCGCATTCATTCAGATAATGATCTTTCTGAACTAGATTTAATATCAGGTGTTACATCCGTTCATAAATCGATTGAAGGTGCCGTGTACCAAGTTGAATCAGAGAACATTGCGGAAACGTTATTAAAAGCAGCACTGCAGTCCGGTCCGATTCGACACTTTGCAATTGAAGAACCTTCTCTACAAGATATATTTATCGAAAAGGTGGGGAAAAATCATGCGTGAATTTTGGTTGATTTTTAAACAAGCATTCATGACGAAGGCAAAAACGAAATCATTTATCATAACAACTGCAATAATGATTGTTGGCGTATTCCTTTTTGCAAATCTATCAAAGATTATAGACACGGTACAAAGTGTTACTGGGAAAAATGAAAGCGAAGAAGTACTCTATGTTATTGATGAAAGCAGTGTGCTTGCAGATCGTTTGAAAAACCAGTTTGAAACGAATGAATCTACCATTGCAATTGAGGCAACAGAAAAGACGAAAACCGATTTAATTTCGGAAATGGAAGAAGGGGAAATCGATTCCTTTCTTACAGTTTCACTGAATTCGGAAAACAATATTGTAGCAGAATATTCTTCTATGAGTGCTATGGAATTTAGCTTACCGATGATGTTGGAGGATGCGCTTCAAGCAATTCAAACCGAAATGAACGCAGAAGAATTGTCTCTATCGATCGTAGAAGTGCAGATGCTATTTACACCGATCGAGTTCGAGCACAAACTAATCTCCCCATCTGCAAAATCTGAAGAAGAATTAAGCCAAGCAAGAGGGCTTGTGTATGTGCTGATGTTCCTAATTTATTTTGCAGTTATTCTTTATTCCGGCATGATTGCGACTGAAGTTGCAACGGAAAAATCATCCCGTGTAATGGAAATTTTAATTTCTAGTGTTTCTCCAGTTAAGCATATGTTTGCGAAAGTATTAGGAATAGGATCACTTGGATTATTGCAAATGATGCTATTTGGTATTGCTGGTTTCATCGCACTAAAAACTTCGTCGTCAGAGATGGTCGATGGTTTCTTCTCAGTCTTTGGCTTTTCGAATATGAATGTAGGGACAATTGTATTTGCAATCATTTTCTTCTTGTTGGGGTACTTCCTATATGCGACGTTGGCAGCGCTTCTAGGCTCTCTTGTTAGTCGAACAGAGGACGTACAACAAATGATTCTTCCTATGACATTACTAATCGTAGCTGCGTTTATGATTGCAGTGACTGGGCTAGGAAATCCAGAGATGGCCTATTTGAAATACGCATCCTATTTCCCGTTCTTTGCACCTCTCGTCATGTTTTTACGGGTTGGAATGCTCGACTTACCACTATGGGAGCCGTTGCTTTCAATTGGTATCATGCTGTTAACGATATTCCTTTTAGGTTGGTTTGGAGCAAAAGTCTATCGTGGTGGCGTATTAATGTATGGTCCATCCCGTTCTCTAAAAGATTTGAAAAAAGCAATTCAGCTTGGAAAAGAATAATGATTTATTGAGTGAAGAAGGCATTCCAAAATGATGGGGATCCTTTCTTCACTTTTTTATTCCAAGCAATTGTGGTAAAATAAGAACAAATATTCGATTGGGATTGGAGGAAGTATCTTGTCGATGATTCGATTTATCCACGCGGCTGATTTGCATCTTGATAGTCCATTCAAAGGAATGGTTGGGATGCCTGCCCATCGATTAACTAGTTTGCGAGAAAGCACATTCACTGCATTTACGAATTTGATTCAGCATGCGATGGATACAAAACCTGATTTCGTCTTAATTGTCGGGGATATTTATGATGGAGAAGACCGTAGTTTACGCGCCCAGATGAAGTTTCATGAAGGGATGAAGAAACTTGATGCGCAAGGTATTCCAGTATTCATTTCCCATGGAAATCATGACCATCTTGGTGGAAGTTGGACGCGATTTGAGTTGCCTTCAAATGTTCATGTTTTTGACAAGGAAGTCGAACGTGCTACGTTGACGGTCAGGGGGCATGAAGTTTCTATTCACGGCTTTAGCTACAACGAACGGCATGTTCGAGAGTCGATGATTCATCAGTACCCCGCGGTGGAAAATAATGAGGGCTTTCATATTGGAATGTTGCATGGCAGTCCAGACGGAGACCTTTCACATGCGGTGTATGCACCGTTTACGAAAGGTGAACTCCTTAGTAAAAACTATCACTACTGGGCACTGGGACACATCCACTTACGTCAAAATCTGCACGAGCAGCCTTTGATTGTATATCCAGGAAATACTCAAGGAAGACATCGAAATGAGCGTGGA
The DNA here is from genome assembly GCF_054482775.1 of Sporosarcina sp. CAU 1771. Lineage (NCBI taxonomy): Bacteria > Bacillati > Bacillota > Bacilli > Caryophanales > Caryophanaceae > Sporosarcina > Sporosarcina sp. CAU 1771. The sequence goes on from NZ_JBTLRN010000020.1 coordinate 28,157, forward strand.
ATAAAAGGCTTTTATGATGTTGAATTGTTGAAGACAGGTACAAACTTAAATTTCATCCCAACTTCAGCAATCGTATTTGAGGAAATACTTATATCTGTTAAAGGAATTCAGCATGCGAATGAATGGTTAGTCGTATGTAAGGAAGCTATTAATACGTATAAAATGGAGTACGGTGCAGGTATCGTGGAATTAGTTATGACAGACATTGACAGTGACTTTATAGAGCTTTTCAATCAATCGCTGGTTGAAGAATGGCTCGATGTCCTTCGGGATACCGTAGAAGAAAGCGAACCATTCGTTTGGATACAAAAAATAAAATTAGCGAACCCTAAAAATGTATCTGGAGCGACAGGAACGATTACAAGGTCGGTTGAAGAGACGATAGAAAAATGGACAGTAGATGACTGGAAAGACGTATTAAAAGATGTATATCAACACGTGCAAGGTAGTAAATACCTTGACGTTTTAACCGAACAAACGATTGATGAAATTAAAAAAGGAGCAGTATCTTTATTGACTACCCAGACATCTAAAATGAAGTGAGGTGACATATTGAAAATAGAAAAGCTACTCATTTATGGTTTTGGAAAGCATGAAAACGTTCAGGTCGAAATCGGGCCAGGAATGAATGTTCTTTACGGCTTGAATGAAGCCGGAAAAACTACAATCCAACAATTCATCCTTCATATATTGTTTGGTTTTCCGCAGAAAAATAGCGTTCTTCTACGATATGAACCTAAATTGGGCGGAAAATTTGGGGGACAAGTGTGTATAGTAGATGAGACATTTGGAAGATGCATTATTGAGCGGGTTCGTGGGAAGTCAGCGGGGGATGTCATCGTCTATTTCGAAGATGGAAGAAAAGGAAATGAGGAAGACTTACATCGTATTCTTCGTCAATATGATCGAAGTGCTTTCGAGTCTATTTTTTCATTCTCTTTATTGCAGTTACAAGACTTTGAAAAAATGGATGGGGATGAACTAAGCCGAACACTCCTTGCTTCTGGTACGACGGGCGTCGACTCAATGATTGTACTCGAAAAGAGAATGGAAAAAGAAAATGGGGATTTATTTAAGAAGTCAGGTAAAAATCCTGAGATGAACAGAAAAATTACGGAGCTTCGAGAACTGGAAAAACAGTTGGTCGTTGAACAAAGGAAAATTGAAGAATACGGACCGTCTATAGAACGCATTTCTGAAATCGATGTGCAACTTTTAGAAACAGACAACGAGCAAAAAAAACTTCAAGAAAGTCTTCAGCAACTTACACTGACTCGGCAACTGCTTCCTCTTCATCATAAAAAAATGGTGCTTGAAGCTCAAATTGTTTCCCTGAGGAATGTAGAATTTCCCGTGGATGGGATTAGACGCTATGAAATCCTCTCGGGAAAGTTAACTGAAGCAGAGATGGGTAAGCAGAGGGTGGAAAAAGAGTTAGCTGATCTAACCGCACGTATGCCGAAAAATCATGAACAGAAAATGTTAGCTGAACTTGAAAATCTTGTTGCAAAAGAATCAGAGTGGCATAGTTGGCAGACGGTGTTACAAACAGCTAAGGAAGAGAAGAAACGTCTAACCGCTAGGAAAAGAAACCTTTTTGAGAGACTTGGTGCAAATGACGAAATGGACTCCATTCTCTTAACTGCAGATGTGTCCCTTCGAAAAGAAGAAGAGATGCATGTTCTAATTGAAGAACTTGCAAAGGTCAAACAGAACTTTGCGTTTACGGAAAGCCAGTTGAATGATGCAGAAAATGAATGGACGAACATAAAAGAGAAACTAGTATCAATTGAACGTACACAACCAACCTTCGATGAAATGAACCTTGGCAAAGATTGGCCGACAATCCGTCAACAGTTAGCAGAAGCGAAGGCGTATGTATCATTTAGGGATGTTCCGGTGAAAAAGCAACCTGACATCCTTTCAGGTATTTTACTGCTGCTGTCACTTGTCGTAATTGTATTTGGTTTTAGCCAAACAGAATGGTTGTTTATTGCGATTGGAATCCTAATTGGAAGCTTGGGTATATTCCTATATTTTAAAAAAGAAAGCATTCAAGAGGATCAAAAAAAGATGAGAAAGATGAAGGGGCTAATCGAAGCCTACGATGGAAAAGAACAACATATGGAAGAATTGACTGATCGCATAGACAAATATAAAAGAGATATGGAAAGCTACGAAGAATTAATGTATGCAAATGAACAAAAACGGGATGTGTTCGTAGCAAATCTAGATTCGATTCATAAATCAAGAACCCATCTAGAAGCAGAGTTCGGACAATTTATTCAGCAGTATGGGTTTGATGGTTTGCCATCACCTACAATTGTTCCTGAATTATTTAATATGATTCGTGAGGCCCAAAACATTGAGTATGAATTAGAAGAGAATAAGATTCAACTCCAGAAAACAACGCACCTTGTTGAGAAGAGATTAATGGAAGTTGAAGTTCTTTTGCAACAATCTGTGCCACAGAACGCAGTGTATGAGATTGTGAGAAGAGAGTTTTCTAAGTTATCCGAAGCAATGGGACAAGTTAAGACGTTAACTCTGCGAAAAGAACAAGCAGAAAGAGATTTACAAGAGAAATTAGAAATGATTAATTTGTTAGAAGAGAAGCTAAAACACCTTTTTGCAGAGGCCAATGTGGAAACTGAAGAGGAGTTGTACAGTGCGTTTTCAACACATCAGCAACAAATCTCGCTTCAAGGTCAGTTAACTGATGTGAACGTACAAATGGCAATGCACGGTGAGTTTGACATATCAAAGAACTTAACTATTGAAGAAGTTACGCTAAAAGAACAAGAGAATAAAGAATTAGGTACGTCGATTCATGAAAAACGTAATCAACTGATCAATGAAAAAGCAATATTGATCAATAAAACTGAAAGACTTATGACAGATGATCGCTACGGACAGCAATTGCAACTTTTTGAAATGAAGAAAGATGAACTTGTAGAAATGGCGAAAAAGTGGTCGGAACGTAAAGCGATATCTGAATCTATTAAGCGGACAATGGCTGAATTAAAGGAAAAGAAATTGCCAGAAGTTCTTCGAATTGCTGAGCAGATATTTAAAGAATTGACAGATGGTAGATATTTGAACCTTGAAGTAACCGAAGATTCCTATTTCGAAGTTGTTTCATATGAAGGTATGCGATATCCGATTATCGAGTTGAGTCAGGCGACAAAGGAGCAAGCATATATCTCTTTACGTCTTGCTCTTGCTAGCTCATTGTCCGAATCCGCTCCCTTTCCAATCATTATGGATGATCCATTTGTGCATTTTGATGCGGAACGGCTATTACGTATGATAGAATTATTAGATGGATTGCAAACGAATCGCCAATTTATATATTTCACATGTCATGAAAAAATGAGAAATCAATGGCCGGGAGCAACAGCAATTAACGTTTCTGAACTTAGAAACGAACAGGGGGCAATCGTATGATGAAGAAATTAATGGACCACCAAGTTGGAGAAACAGTGGATCTTTTTTTAATGATTAAGCAGTCAACGAAAGGGGTTACTACTCAAGGCAGCCCTTTTATGTCACTTGTTCTACAAGATAAAAGTGGAGACATCGAAGCTAAGTTATGGGATACGACCGATGAGCATGCAAAAACGTATGCGGCAGCAACAATTGTTAAGGTTGGCGGTGATGTTCATGAGTATCGCGGGAAAAACCAATTGCGAATAAAGAGCATTCGACCTATAAAAGTAGATGAGGGCGTATCAATTGCTGATTTAGTTCCTTCATCAGAAAAAAGTAAAGAGGTTCTTTACGAAGAATTGATGCAATACTTTTTTGAAATGGAGAATCCACACATCCAACGGATTACCAGGCATTTACTGAAAAAACATCAGGAAGCTTTTATGACGTACCCGGCAGCAACTCGTAATCATCATGACTATGTTTCAGGTTTGATTGATCATGTGGTTTCTATGTTAAAACTTGGAAAAGCACTAGCTGATTTATATCCAACTTTGAATAAAGATTTATTGTTTGCTGGAATTATTCTTCATGACGTAGGCAAGGTAGTTGAGCTTTCAGGTCCTATTGGCACACAATACACGAACGAAGGAAATCTATTAGGCCATATTACAATTATGGTGAATGAGATTTCTAAAGCAGCAGACGAATTAGAAATCACTGGTGAGGAAGTAATGTTACTTCAACATATGGTTTTATCCCATCACGGAAAAGAAGAGTGGGGAAGTCCAAAGCGTCCTATGTTAAAAGAGGCGGAAATGCTACATTACATTGATAATATTGATGCGAAAATGAACATGCTCAATCGTGCGTTAGGAAAAACGGAGCCTGGTGAATTTACAGAACGAATTTTCCCATTAGATAATCGTTCTTTTTACAAACCAATTATGGAATAAAAACAACCATCATCAATCGATGTAACTCGTTCAATTCACTGGTACAAAAGTTGAATTAACAAGCGAAAATAACAATGATCAGCATCGCAAAATAGCGGTGCTTTTTTATTTGAATAAATTAAGCTGTCGAGAATCGGACGAGATTGCTCAAAATGTGTTTGGCACATCAAAAAGACGCCTTCTTATTCAAGAAGGCGCCCTTTTGTTGTATAAACTACACGTCCTATTTATGATAACGTTCTCTTTAAAATGTCTATATAAGGTTTTATTCTACTTTAAAAGAGAAAAACATAAATACATTGTTTACTTGAAATTACTCCTCAAGTGACTGATACTCTGCTGCCAGACCTTTTTGAACGCCTGGTCGTTCCGCAATGCGTTGAGCCCATTCCAAGAGATGAGTATATTCACCCATGTTTAAAAATTCATAAGAGCCTTTATACGATTTACCTACAGCTAAACGCCCGTACCAAGACCATATCGCAATATCTGCAATCGTATAAATGTCACCAGCGATATAAGAATGCTGAGCTAATCGTTTATCAAGTATGTCTAGTTGACGTTTCGTTTCCATAGTAAAACGATCAATCGGGTACTTCATAGGCTCTGGCGCATATGCAAAAAAGTGACCAAATCCTCCGCCGACATAAGGACCTGACCCAATTTGCCAGAATAGCCAATTGAGGGTTTCTGTCCGCCCATGAATATCTGTCGGGATTAGTTTATTAAATTTCTCAGCCAAGTAAAGCAGAATCGACCCTGATTCAAAAATTTCCACTCGTGGACTTTGACTTTGATCGACTAGAGCTGGGATCTTAGAATTAGGATTAATACTGACAAAATCTGACCCAAATTGATCGCCGGCTCCAATATCAATTTTATACACATCAAAGTCTGCACCATCGACACCCAACTCTTTTAATTCTTCCAGCATAATCGTCACTTTAATACCATTCGGCGTTCCCAGTGAATAGAGTTGGAACGGTGCATCTCCGACGGGTAGTTTTTGGTCGAATCGTTCACCGGCTGTCGGACGATTACCGCCTCTATTTGAATTCTCTTCTTCCCACTGCCATACGGCTGGTAATTTATAATTTGTCATTTCAACACTCCTCCTAATATCTGTTATTAACTCCATCATACTAATAATGTAATAGTACTCCTATTATTTAGCTTATCATCTATTAATATCACGGCTCAGCACAAAATATATCTAAGTGCCTGTGTGTGTTAGTAAGGTGCCTAAAGTAAGTGTGTTTCATCCACAAACCTTGATTCATAGGTAAAAGAAAAGAGTCCAATTCATATGCGAATTGGACTCTAATAGTGTGTTTAATTGATGTTGGTGGTTTTACTAATTATTGGGGCTTATTCTTTAACTTCTTCTTCATCTTCTTTTAAGAATAAATCAAGAGCTGATTTTAAATCTTCGTCTTTAATTTTCACGTCTGCTGCTTTAACAAGTTCGGAAACTTTATTAAATAGTGCATCGGAATCTGCTTTTTCAAGCGCGATTTCATTAGAGATTTTGTCTTTATCAGCATCTGTTACTTTACCTTCTTCAACTTCACCTTTAGCTAATGTTTCAATAACATGGAATCCGTGGGAAGACTGAACTGGAGCACTTAGTGTATTCAGTTCCGCATTATATGCTGCTTCCCAGAATTCAGGAACCATTACACCGAATAGAACACCTTCGTATTCTCCGCCGTTATCCTTCGAGCCAGGATCTGTTGAATATTCTTTTGCAGCTTCTGCAAAATCAGTACCGCCATTTATTTTTTCAATAACTTCTAATGCCGTTTCTTCGTCCGCAACAAGAATATGACGTACGTGTAACTCAGCATTCTTTTCTTTGATGCGTTCACTTATCTCTTCGTCTGTTACTTCTACATCCTCAGTTAAAACCTTTTGGTTATATAAGTCTAAACGAAGTTGTTTTTTATAGCTTTCTTCGGTTAAGCCTTGTTGAGCTAATGCAGATTCAAAGCTTTCTCCCAATTGTGCTTTTGTTTCCTCTAACGCTTCTTCAACGTCTGAATCTGAAACTTCATATTTATCGGCAAGTATTTTTTCAATCGTAAGTTGCAAGATCATCTGCTCACCTGCAGCATCTTTTAATTCTTGATAAAGCTCATCTTTGGTAATATTTCCAGCTTTCGACGAAACGATAATCTCTTCATCCGCTTTGTCGTTACTACATGCGGAAAGTACAAGAAAAGCTGATGTCATAGTTAATGCTAAAATTAATTTCTTCATAATTTTCTCCCCTAACTTTTGTGTACAACAGTAGACACTATAACATAAAAACGTTTTTAAAACAAAAAGGTTCCTTCGGTAATAATTGCCTAACAAACATGGAAATAGGATGCATAAGATACAAAGAGAGAGAGGGGGTGCTCCTGTGAGCGGATGCAATCAAAATACTTCAGGTTTTGCGCTAATCGTTGTGTTATTTATACTACTAATCATCGTCGGTGCAGCGTACATGTATTAAAAATTAAAAAAAGTCCATTGTCTTGAAAAAGACAATGGACTTTATTTTATAAAGCTAATAATACTTCAAGGAAAAAAGAAGTCATTAGAAGAGTTATAAGTATATTGACGGTCATGTAAATTTTGGGTTGTTTTTCTTCAGGAATCTCTTTTGATTCACAAAGTGCATACGTCATCTTATTTATTTGGAATAAATAAAACAATGAAAACAGAACTGTAACTAAAAGAATCAATTGGGTACCCCCTCTTTTATTGCTCCCACTATTGTAGCAGAATCACTTAAGAATTGAAACTAATAATCAATAGGTGAAGGTTAGCTATTAATTGTTATTCGATATTTCGATTCTTCTTTGAAAGGGATAATTTACCGTTAGATTCATCGAATGTATTTTCAATGCTTTTAAAGCCTCTTTCAAATATCTCCATAAAATCATCCCCGTAAATATTTTTAATTACAGACATAACTTCAAGAAATTCAGGGAATTTCCCGTACAGTTCTTTTATTGGGAGAGAACCCTCAAGTATTCCATGTTTAGTATTATAATAGTTTTCATTCATTTTTACTAACAGTTCTTGGCCCTCTTCGGTAACAGAAACATATGTATTCCGACGATCATCTTCCCTTTTATAAAAGCATAAATAACCTCGTTGTTCTAGTTTTTTTGAAAAGTTAAATGCAGTAGAAACATGCATCACTCCGAATTTGGCAATATCGGAAATTGTTGCATCTTGGAGATGAAATGATATCCATAAAATATGATGTTCATTAATATTTAAGTCATAAGGTTTAATCCATAGTTGCCAGTCTTTTTCGACCGCTTTCCATAGAGCTTTTGACATTTGTGCAACACGTTGACCGAAGATCATCGATTCTTTTAATGAATATTTTTGTTCCGACATAAAAACACCCGCTTTCCGAAATTATACAATTTCTTTTATTATAGCAGAAAAGCAAAGAATTAAAAGCAGAAAATTTTTAAAAAACTAAAATTTGAATAATAAAAAAGCTATTCAGAAAAAAGAATAGCTTGAAAGTTACGTACTAAAGACCGCTAAATTATTTGTGTATCATAATGAATAGGGAACTTGCAAAACGATTTAGTTAATTTAGCCTGTAAAATAGATGAAACCCAGTTACTTCTTAAGTTTAATTATTTTTGTTGTGTTGCGATGGTTTTTTCTAGACTTTCGATAGCTGACTGGATTGCCGAAAGTTCTTTTTCTAAACGAGTTTTATTTAAATTGGTAGTATCTTTCCATTGCTCTACTGAATCCTTCATACCTTCAACAACGTTCGGAACGGTTTCTTTCGCTTCCTTGGTTAACTTTGAAACGGAAAGTTTTAAGTCACTAACTTTTTCCTTTACATCTTGAAACATTTCTTTCATATCTGTAGAAGCACTTTTAACGGTCGTTCGCAATTCACTTCCAGATTGAGGAGTGGAGTAAAGTACTGTAACTGCAGCGGCAACAGTTCCTGCTGCTAGTCCAATAAAAAATGTAGATGTTTTCATAATGATTTATATGCCCCTTTCTATACTTTCTTATAGTTTAATTAAAACACGTTCAAGGTGTGTGGGCAAACAAAAAAAGCTTTTCGAATAAGAAACGAAAAGCTTTCATCTTAAAATAGTACTATTAATTAGCGATAGCCGTATTAAACGAAGAGCGTTTCATCAGTTTATTTACAACTGGATAGATGATGAAAAATGCAAGCGAATTAATAACGATTGTAGGTAGAACAACTGTTACAAATAATATAGGGAATGGATTCTCTAGACCGGGAAGTTCCACACCTAAAATAAATAGTGCAACAGATAAGAATATCGTTCCGGAAATTAATGTACCAAGTCCTGTAAGTGCTGTAGCAACAAATAAGTTGTTTGCTATATTTTTAAGAACTTTTATGAGTGCGAAAATAATAAATGCGGTAACCAGTTTATCTATGATGTTAGGGAAGAACCCTAAAGGGAAAGTAGAAAACAATCCTGATATCACACCTGTCGATAAAGCTAGTAAGAAAACACTTTTAACATCTCTGAACAAAAGCATTCCGACAAACATCATTGCTAACATAAAATCGATTTTCATAGTTCCTGTAATTGGTGGTACGATTAGGTAAAGTGTTGCACCTATAGCTACCAATAACGCCATTAACACTAAGTTTTTTGTATTCATTTCTAATCTCTCCTCAACTCAACTAGTTTTTTTGATTTCTCCTACCGTATCCTCATGATCGGCAGCGAAAAACTTACTTTTCATCATATAATAGATTTAGATAGATCACAAGTTTAAATTTCTAAGCTTTTACGAATTCCAATTGCAATCTCATTAATTCGCTCAGGTGTATATTCAGTTGTTTTTGGATTCCAACCAGACAAGCTAAATCCGTCTGAGTCATCAAACCGTGGAACGAAATGTAGATGGAAATGAAAAACGGTTTGTCCGGCAAAGGATCCGTTATTTTGGAGTAAGTTCATTCCTTTAGGGTTCAATTCAGCTTTTAATGCATTCGCAATTAGAGGAGCAACTGAAAACAAATGTCCGGCAACTTCAGGTGTTAAATCATAGACATTTTCCACATGGTTCTTAGGAATAAGTAGGACATGTCCTTTCGTTACGGGCATAATATCCATGAAAGCGTAGACGTGGTCATCTTCATAGATTTTTGTACTAGGAATTGTTCCTTCAATGATTTTACAAAAAATACAATCCGTCATTTTGACACTTCCTTTCATTAATGTCATAAGTGTAGCATATTTTATTAGTAAAGGTAGGCGTGGACAAGACATCAATGCCGAATTTTTGTTACTATGAAATGAAGAATGGAGGATGGTTATGGCAATCGTTGAATTAATTAATGTAACGGGTGGATATTCACGGAAACCTGTATTGCATGATCTATCATTTGAGATTGGTAATGGTGAACTCGTCGGCTTAATCGGCTTAAACGGCGCCGGAAAAAGTACAACTATTAAACATATTATCGGATTAATGAATCCTCACGAGGGAGAAATTCGTGTAAACGGGGTCACATTTAGCGAGGATCCTGAGAAATATAGAAAATCATTTTCGTATATTCCTGAAACTCCGATACTATACGAGGAGCTGACACTGAGAGAACATTTAGAGCTGACAGCGATGGCGTATGGGTTGGATAAGGAGGTTTTTGAGGCACGCTCTGCCTCACTTCTACGTGAATTCATGATGGAAAAAAGATTGAAATGGTTTCCATCGCATTTCTCAAAAGGCATGCGGCAAAAAGTGATGATTATGTGCGCATTCCTAGTAAATCCACAGTTGTATATAATTGATGAACCATTCGTAGGACTCGATCCAATTGGGATTAAATCTCTGTTGGAACAAATGTCGGAAAAGAAGGCAGAAGGGGCGTCCGTTTTAATGTCAACTCATATTCTATCGACTGCGGAAAAGCATTGTGATCGTATTATTTTGCTACATGAAGGACAGTTAAGAGCACAAGGAACGATGAAAGAGCTAAGGGATGCGTTTGGTCGACCTGAGGCATCTCTAGATGACCTTTATATTGCAATGACAGAGGAATCTACTTATGAACAACTTACGTGAAATATGGGGTCAACGATTTGTCCATTATATAACGGAACTTCAAAAGTATCTGAAGTATGTCTTCACAGGGCATTTAGCCATCGTCCTAGTATTTACTCTAGGTGCCGGAGGATATGCATATAGCGAGTGGTTGAAGGAAGTACCTGCGAATTTCCCTGCCATTCTTCTAACTGCACTTGTCATTGGTGCATCGCTTACCTTTGCCACTCCAATCACCTTATTAAAACCGGCGGATAGTGTCTATTTTCTCCCTCTTGAAAAGAAACTTTCAAGTTATCTTGAGCGCGCTCTGAATTGGACAACTGTTTCACAACTACTTTTGCCACTCGCATTATATATTGTTTCTTTACCTTTGCTTGTGGCAGTAGGAAATGGAGCGAACTCAGGCTTCGTTTGGATGGCTCTTATGATTATTGTATTGAAGTGGCTGTTTGTTCGAACTGAATACTTTTTTCGTCATGCAAGGAATGGTAAATATATATGGGGAGATCGTTTGATAAGGTTTTTAATGGCTGCGTCACTCGTATATTTTTGGTTAAGTCATTCCCTTTTATTTGCTTTAATAATTTTTATCGCACTCTTTTCTTACAATTTGTACTGGCAAAAGAAGAAAGATAAAAAGCCATTTCCATATGATCACTTTATTGAGTTGGAACAAAATAGAATGATGCGTTTCTATCGATTTGCAAATTATTTTACAGATGTACCACACTTGAAGGGTTCAGTTAGTAGAAGGGGTTGGCTTACATTTGTGCTTGGCTCAGCTACTTTAGGTAAATCAGAGGCGCAAGCATACCTGGTTAAGCGAACGTTTCTTCGAACAGATGATATATTTTGGCTTTGGGTAAGACTTACAATTATATCTTTAGTAGGTGCAATTTTTATCCCTTTTCCAATCGTTGTTTTTATTTTTAGTGGTGCACTTGCATTCGCTTCCTCTATCCAACTTATTTATGCGTTGCAATCAGGGGATGAGTTTAGAATGGATCTGCTTTTTCCAGAACCCAAAAATACACGTCCAGCTGCTATACGAAAAATCGTTCGAACGGTCCAATGGATTCAAGCTGGAATTGTAGTGATTGCGGCATTTGTTAGTTTTAAAGTGTTGTTGACACCACTACTAGTTGGGTGCGTAATACTCATTGTTTCAGAAGCGACGATTCGATTAACAGCTGAAAAAGCAGAGGATTATTAGAGGTGCGAATAATATTACTAAATAATAGATAGAAAATTTTAAAAAAACTTGCAACTTCCCTTGATAATTATATATACTAATTAAAAGGCCTCAGGGGTGAGCGAAATGGAGAAGAATTATTCATATGCAGAGTTTATAAAGGCTGTGGGAAGAAATAGCTCTTCTTTCCAAGCCGAAAGACTGTTGAATGAAATTTACATGGACCTGTTTCTAAACCGAATTCACAGAGAGCAGACAAAGGAAAGGCTAACTTTACTTATCGATTTTGCATTGGATAGTAAGGATGAGGTAGCTTTTATGGAACTTTCTAAGAAATTAGTAGAGTTGGAAGAGTTATAAAGAATATAATGGGAACGCTATGTGTAAATAACATATAGCGTTTTTTCAACTTCATTTTTAAAACACCAGTTCGCTTTTTGTTCGTGAAATAAAATAGAATATGTTAAGATTAGTACAATTCTTTAATTGGAGGGATAGCGTTGGTCGAGAAATTTAATTTGCAAGCTCCGTATACTCCACAAGGTGATCAGCCAACTGCAATTGCAGAGCTTTTGAAAGGGTTGAAAAACCACGAAAAGCATCAAACACTTCTTGGTGCAACAGGGACAGGGAAAACATTTACGGTTTCTAACGTTGTTAACGAAATAAATAGACCAACTCTAGTTATGGCCCATAATAAAACGTTAGCAGGACAATTATATAGTGAATTTAAGGAGTTTTTTCCTAATAACGCAGTTGAATATTTTGTTAGTTATTATGATTATTTTCAGCCTGAAGCATACGTTGCTCATACAGATACGTATATCGAGAAAGATTCGAGTATTAACGATGAAATAGACAAGCTTAGACACTCTGCTACGTCCTCATTATTCGAAAGAAGTGACGTGTTGATCGTTGCATCGGTATCGTGTATTTACGGATTAGGTTCACCTCAAGAATACCGTGAGCATGTAGTTTCGTTACGTGTAGGAATGGAAATTGGGCGGAACGAATTATTACGGAAATTTGTAGATATTCAGTATGAAAGAAACGATATCAACTTCATTCGTGGAACGTTCCGAGTACGAGGTGACGTTGTAGAAGTATTTCCTGCATCGCGGGACGAGCGTTGTATGCGTATCGAGTTTTTTGGAGATGAAATTGAGCGCATTCGAGAAGTTGATGCACTTACAGGAGAAATTATAGCTGACCGCGATCACGTTGCTATATTCCCAGCATCTCACTTCGTTACAAGTGAAGAAAAAATGGTTCAGGCCATCGAAAATATAGAAGTTGAATTGGAAGAACAACTTAAGAAGATGCGTTCGGAAGATAAGTTGTTGGAAGCTCAACGCCTTGAACAACGTACACGTTACGATCTCGAAATGATGCGAGAGATGGGATTTTGTTCAGGTATTGAAAACTATTCACGTCATTTGACATTGAGACCAGCAGGTGCAACGCCCTATACACTAATTGATTATTTTCCAGATGACTTTCTCTTAATTGTTGATGAAAGTCATGTGACATTGCCCCAAGTTCGAGGGATGTATAACGGTGACCAAGCAAGAAAGTCAACACTTGTTGAACATGGGTTTCGATTGCCATCAGCACTTGACAACAGGCCGTTAATGTTTCAAGAATTTGAAAATCATGTTCATCAGGCTATTTATGTATCCGCAACTCCAGGACCTTACGAGATTGAGCATACACCTAAAATGATTGAGCAAATAATACGTCCGACAGGCCTCTTAGATCCGACTGTAGATGTTCGACCGATAGAAGGACAAATAGATGATTTAATTTATGAAATTAATGAACGAACAAAGAAGAATGAGCGTGTTCTTATTACGACGTTAACCAAAAAAATGTCTGAAGACTTAACGGATTATTTGAAAGATATAGGAATTAAAGTTCAATACTTACATTCCGAAATAAAAACACTTGAACGAATTGAAATTATTAGAGAGTTAAGAATGGGTATTCATGATGTACTTGTTGGAATTAACCTTTTACGAGAGGGAATTGATATTCCTGAAGTGTCGCTTGTTACAATACTAGATGCAGATAAAGAAGGTTTTCTTCGCTCGGAGAGGGCGCTAATTCAGACAATTGGTCGAGCGGCTCGAAATTCGAATGGACATGTTATTATGTATGCCGATAAAATAACAGATTCGATGGAAAAAGCTTTAGGGGAAACTCAACGGCGACGCGATATTCAAATTGCTCACAATGAAAAACATGGAATTACGCCAACGACAATCGTTAAAGAAATCCGAGATGTAATTCGTGCGTCGCAAGTGGTGGAAGAAGCAGAGTCATATGTTGAAAAATTAACAAAAGGTAAGAAGCTTACAAAAGATGAGAAGACCTCGCTTCTCGCTGTGCTTGATAAAGAAATGAGGGCGGCAGCAAAAGAGCTTGATTTTGAACGAGCGGCAGAACTAAGAGACACGATTTTGGAACTCAAAGCTGAAAGGTGAGGCCAAGGATGAAAAACAAAGAAATTGTAATTCAAGGTGCACGTGCACATAATTTAAAAAATATTGACGTGAATATACCACGCGACCAACTCGTTGTAATGACGGGTTTATCCGGATCAGGAAAATCTTCTCTCGCATTCGATACGATTTATGCGGAAGGGCAGCGAAGGTATGTAGAGTCTCTGTCGTCGTATGCTCGTCAGTTCTTGGGGCAAATGGAAAAGCCTGACGTAGATGTAATTGAAGGGTTATCACCAGCAATCTCTATTGACCAAAAGACGACGAGTCGAAATCCTCGCTCAACGGTAGGTACTGTGACGGAAATATACGATTACTTACGCCTTTTATATGCTCGAGTTGGAAAACCGATTTGTCCAATTCACGGCACAGAAATTAAGTCTCAGACTGTACAGCAAATGGTGGACCGCTTAATGGAGTTGCCTGAACGTACCCGATTACAAGTTCTAGCACCTATTGTCTCAGGACGTAAAGGGGCTCATGTGAAGCTACTTGAGGACATAAGGAAAGAGGGCTATGTTCGGGTTCGTGTAAATGGAGATATTTTAGATCTTGACGATACAATTGAACTGAATAAAAATAAGAAGCATACGATTGAAGTAGTTATCGACCGCATTGTAATGAAAGAAGATATCGCAGCTCGATTAGGTGACTCGCTAGAATCCGCACTTCGGCTAGCTGAAGGAAATGCACTTATTGATGTCATTGATGGTGAAGAAATACTGTTTAGCGAACATCACGCATGTCCATTATGTGGATTTTCAATTGGTGAACTTGAACCGAGGATGTTTTCATTCAACAGCCCATTTGGTGCATGTCAGGAATGTGATGGATTAGGAACAAAACTTGAAGTCGATCCCGAGCTTGTCATACCGGATTGGTCGCTCTCGTTAAAAAAACATGCAATCGCGCCATGGGAACCAACGAGTTCACAGTATTATCCAGAACTCCTGAAAGCTGTGGCCAAGCATTACGGGATTTCAATGGCTACACCTATTAGCAAATTATCTGAAGAACAATTGGATAAAATTTTAAATGGGTCTGGTGAAGAAAAAATCAGGTTCAAGTATACAAATGAGTTTGGCGGCACAAGAGATAGCGACATTTACTTCGAAGGGGTCATGTCGAACGTTGCCCGACGCTATAAGGAAACATCATCAGATTACGTTCGTGACCAAATGGAGAAATATATGGCTCAACGTGATTGTCCTTCATGTAACGGCTATCGTTTGAAAGAGGAAACGTTAGCAGTAAAAGTGAATAATGTTCATATAGGAAAGGTTACCGAACTCTCAATTACTGAGGCAGACGCCTTTTTCAAAAGCCTTGAACTATCTGAAAAGGATCAGCAGATTGCTGCGTTAATTTTGCGTGAAATTGCAGAACGTCTTGGTTTTCTAATTAACGTTGGACTCGATTATCTAACACTTTCACGAGCTGCAGGAACACTTTCTGGTGGTGAGGCACAACGTATCCGACTTGCAACTCAAATAGGATCTAGGCTTACCGGTGTGCTTTATATTTTGGACGAACCTTCAATCGGTTTGCATCAACGTGATAATGAACGGTTAATTGGCACGTTGAAAAGCATGAGAGATATAGGGAATACATTGATTGTCGTCGAACACGACGAGGATACAATGATGGCAGCTGATTATCTGATTGATATGGGACCAGGTGCGGGTGTCGCTGGCGGCGAGGTTGTCTCTGCGGGATTGCCTGAAGAGGTAATGAATGATCCTGCCTCGTTAACAGGTCAATATTTAAGTGGGAAAAGATTTATACCTTTACCTTTAGAAAGACGGAAATCAGATGGTAGAAAAATAACTATTAAAGGTGCTTCAGCAAACAACTTAAAAAACGTCAACGTTAACATCCCACTTGGACAATTTATTGCTGTAACAGGGGTGTCTGGTTCCGGGAAAAGCACACTTGTGAATGAAGTGTTGTACAAAGTGCTTGCGCAGCAATTAAATCGCTCGAAGCAAAAGCCGGGCCAACATAAATCAGTAGTAGGGTTAGAGGAATTGGAAAAGGTAATTGAGATAGATCAGTCACCAATAGGGAGAACGCCAAGGTCGAACCCTGCAACGTATACAAGTATGTTTGATGATGTAAGAGATGTATTTGCTTTAACGAATGAAGCGAAAGTACGTGGATATAAAAAAGGTAGGTTTAGCTTTAACGTAAAAGGTGGACGATGCGAAGCGTGTCGTGGAGATGGCATTATTAAAATAGAGATGCATTTCTTACCAGACGTATACGTACCATGTGAAGTATGCCACGGAAAAAGATATAATAGAGAAACACTTGAAATTAAATACAAAGGCAAGAATATCGCGGATGTTCTTGCAATGACAGTTGAAGATGCGCTTGTGTTTTTTGAAAACATACCAAAGATTAGTCGTAAACTACAAACAATTGTAGATGTCGGTTTAGGTTATATTAAGTTGGGCCAACCGGCAACGACGTTATCAGGTGGAGAAGCCCAACGTGTGAAGTTGGCTTCAGAACTGCATAAACGTTCGAATGGTAAATCCTTTTATATTCTCGATGAACCGACTACGGGGCTTCATACGTTTGATATAGAAAAACTATTAGTTGTACTTCAAAGACTTGTTGATAGCGGAAATACAGTACTCGTCATCGAACATAATCTAGATGTTATTAAAACAGTCGATCATATTATAGACCTTGGACCCGAGGGCGGAGATAAAGGTGGCCAAATTATCGCAACTGGAACTCCAGAGAAAATTGCAAAATCAAAGGACTCTCATACTGGATACTATCTACAATCGATTCTAGCGAGAGACCGCGAACGAATGGAAAAACGAGTTAATAATGCCGAAACGATCACAAAGTGAAACTTTTTCAAAGCCTATTCGTATATATAAGATAAGATGAAAACGGAGTAATCCGAATACTATCATCTAGGAGGTAAAGCGATGCAAAATGAACGGAAACGTATTTTAGCGATGCTTGAAGATGGGAAAATCACGACAAGTGATGCATTAACACTTCTGGAAAAATTAGAGGAACCAAAACAGAAAGCTCTACCTTTCGAAGATAAAGCGAAACAACAAGAATCAAAGGAAAAAAAGTCTACTTCTTCGGAAGGACAAAAAGAAGAGCCTTCAATGGAGGAATTTCTTGAGAACTTAAGAAAAGATTTTACGCATGCAGGAGATCGATTCATGGATTTCATGCAAACAGCAGTTCAAAAAGTTAAAACGTTTGATTTTGAATCTCCATTTGGTGAATCAATCACATTTAAGCATTCAGAAACAAAAAATGCGGAAGGTCTGGATGAAATCGTTATCGACCTTGATAATGGGAAAATAGCAATTCATTCTGAAGATACCGAGGAAGTACGTGCTGAATTCACAGTGAAAACACATAAACATGATTCAGAAAAGAAAGCGAAAGAATACTTTTTGGACCGTGTTATTGTTGTGAGAGATGAAAAGAAGTTATTAATTTCAAGTGATATGAAATTGACTCAAGTAAATTTGAATCTATATTTACCTGTAAAGCACTATGAAAAAATATCAGCTCGTATGTTAAATGGATCGTTTAGAATGGATAATGCTGACTCAAAGAAAGTCCGAGTGAGAACGGCCAATGGTAGAATCGAAGTCAAAGGTCTAGATTTTGATGAAGCTGAATTTGAAACGGCCAATGGAGCAATTAACTTAAGTGGTTTAAAGGGAAAGAAACTAGAAGCTGAATCATTAAATGGGCGTGTCTACATTGATGGTGTTTTAAAAGAGGTAGAAGCACAATCACTTAGCGGCAATGTTGCTGTAACAACAAGTGATGTGAATGCAGAAAGTATTGATGCCAAAACAATGAGTGGATCAGTTGAAATCTACATTCCATCTGGCATAGCGTTAAAAGGAGAAATTGCTTCTAATATGGGACGACTCGACTTGCAACTTAAAGATGTTGACCATACAGATGAGCATGAACAATTCTTCCAACGTTCAATTCGATTTAAAAAGGAAGTAGAAGGTTCTACATCTCCGTTACAAATTTCTGGAGAAGCGAAAACCGGATCTGTTCTTGTCTGTTACAATGCTAAACACGAATAAATAAAAACCGAAAACAGCCTGGACCTGGATTATTCACTGGGGATGGGCTGTTTTTAATTATAAAAACTACATCATTTAAGGACTATTTCAACTTCGCTAAAATTAAATAAAGAAGGCAATCCGCAGATGTAAGTCTTTTTCGATGGTATGTTAATATAAGTACAAATGCTGTGTAATTATTGAATGGAGGATTGACTATGTCTTTTGTAGTTGTAAAAGATGTGCAAAGTAATTTTGGATTAGAACTAATTGCGGGGCAAGAAGGGTTAGATAAAAAAATACATAAGAGTGACATTTCAAGGCCTGGTCTGGAGATGGCAGGATTTTTTGATTTTTATCCAGCCGACCGAATTCAACTCCTAGGCAAAACAGAAATTTCTTTTTTTATGAAACTTGAAAAATCCGTGAAAGACGATCGAATGATTCAGCTTTGTTCAGCAGATACGCCTGCTATTATTGTAGCAAATAGTATGGTTGTTCCAGATGAATTGTTAGATGCAGCTGAAAAAAATCGAGTGCCTGTTTTTAAAACTAAAATCCCAACAACTCGCTTTTCTGGAATGTTGGCAAATTACCTAGAAAGTAAATTGGCACCTATTACAACGGTACATGGTGTTTTAGTTGATGTTTATGGAATTGGAATCCTAATTACAGGGAAAAGTGGCATAGGCAAGAGCGAGACGGCACTTGAACTTGTGAAAAGAGGTCATCGCTTGGTTGCAGATGACGCGGTGGAAATTAGACAAGTTGCTGAAAATATATTAATTGGTAAAGCACCAGAACTGATTGAGCATATGATTGAGATACGTGGAATTGGCATAATTGATATCATGACATTATTTGGCGCAAGTGCGATCAAAGGAGACGCTCGAATTTCGATTGTTTTGGATCTGGAAGTATGGGAAGCAGAAAAGGAATATGATCGCCTAGGCCTGGATGAGGAAAAAGTTAAAATTATCGATACGGAGTTAAATAAGTTAACAGTGCCCGTACGACCGGGACGTAATTTGTCCGTCATTATTGAGGTAGCAGCGATGGACTATAGAATGAAGCGTTTAGGTATAAATGCAGCGAAAACATTTTCCGACAAGCTTGATAATATGATTGGAACGTCTTCAAATCATGGAAATGAAGAAAGGTAAGGTGGTTAAACGTGTTAAATTTATTGGCAATTAATCCAATTGCATTCTCACTTGGACCTTTAGAAGTCCGTTGGTATGGGATTTTAATCGCACTAGGTATCGTTCTTGCATTTATAGTTGTTCAGCGGGAAATGGTTAAACAAGGTATGCATCCGGAATTTCTAACGGATTTACTTATTTGGGCAGTTCCGATAGCAATTATTAGTGCGCGAATTTATTATGTTATTTTCACTTGGGATTATTATAAAGATAATATCGGACAGGTTATTCAAATATGGGAAGGCGGCATCGCAATCCATGGTGCATTAATTGGTGCCTTTATTACAACATATTTCTTCACGAAACGTCGTGGGATATCATTTTGGAAAGTTGTTGATATAGCTGCACCAGGGTTATTAATTGGCCAAATTATTGGGCGTTGGGGAAACTTCATGAACCAAGAAGCTCATGGTGGTCCTGTATCCCAAAACTTCCTTGATACGACGATCATCCCAGACTGGATTATGAATCAGATGACGATTGAAGGGATTACGTATCATCCTACATTCCTTTACGAATCGATGTGGAATCTCGTTGCGCTAATTCTTATTTTAGTTTTACGGAGAATTAATTTAAAACGCGGAGAGGTATTTTTGTTCTATCTTGCATGGTATTCTCTTGGACGCTTCTTCATCGAAGGCATGCGGACAGACAGCTTGTACGTAATCGGGGAACTACGTGCAGCTCAACTAGTTTCAATAATAACAATCGTCGTTGCCGTTGCCATTTTTATCATCCGACGTTTTGTCCAAAAAGTCGATACGAATTATAATGATAAGTGAACAGGAGTTGCGTAAATGAGTTCGATTAAAAAAGGATTGCAAGAAGGGATGAAAACTACTTGGTCGTTGGGAAAAATTATTTTCCCAATAACGATTCTAGTTGTTATCTTGCAACATACCCCTGTTCTTCCTTGGATAATTAATCTTGTTGCACCTTTCATGAGTCTGTTTGGACTAAGTGGAGATGCTGCAATTCCCCTAGTATTGGGAAATGCCTTGAATTTATATGCCGCAATTGCGGGTATTTTATCGCTTGAAATGTCTGTGAAAGAGGTATTTATCATTGCAGTAATGCTGTCATTTTCCCACAATCTTTTTATCGAGACGAGTGTTGCGTTGAAGGTCGGTGTAAAACTCTGGGTTGTTCTACTGGTAAGATTTGGTCTCGCTGCAATTTCGGGTATTGTTATTAACCTACTCTGGAAGGGTGGAGGAGAAATTGCGAAATATGGGATGGCTCCGAAAATCACTGAACTTCCGGAAGGTTGGTTAGAAATTGTGTTGCTGGGAGTTCAAAAGGCATCCTATGGAGTCTTTCAGCTCGCACTCATTGTGATTCCATTGATGATACTTGTTCAATATTTAAAGGATTTGAATTATCTACAGAAATTTTCCGAAAAGTTGGCACCCTTTACGAAGGTAATTGGCCTAAAGCCAAATGCTTCGATGACACTTGTTGCTGGATTAGTTGTCGGTCTGGCAATAGGTGCCGGAGTACTAATTCAAGCAGTAAAAGATGACGGCTTAAGTAAAAAAGATGCTACGCTTGCATTTATATTTCTGATAGCTTGTCACGCAGTCATCGAGGACACATTGATATTTATTCCACTTGGGGTACCAATTTTACCTTTACTTCTCATTCGAATTGTAACAGCTTTTGTATTGACGATTGCTGTTGCGTATGTATGGAGGCGTAGGGAAGAGAGCAGTGCGGAGAAGAAAGAGAAAGGGGGCACTGTTGCGGATGTCTAAACAGATTACTGCAATTTTATTTGATTTTGATGGGACATTGATGGATACAAACGAATTGATTGTACAAACTTTTGAACATGTTCTTGGTAGACATTATCCTGGGAAGTATGAACGAACAGATATTTACGCTTTTATTGGGCCAACGTTAGAAGAAACGTTCGAATCAATTAACCCCGAGAAGTCGAGCCAACTCATTCAGGAATATAGAGCGTGGAATGAAGAAATGCATGATGGCCTTGTTCATGAATTTGAAGGTGTTTCCAAAACTCTAAAATTGCTAAAAGAGAAAGGTTTGAAAATAGCCATTGTCTCGACAAAGCAAACGGCTATGGTAAAAAGAGGCGTAAAGCTCTTAGATGTCGATGAAACATTGTTTGACGCCATTATTGGATTGGACCAAGTTACACATGCAAAACCAAATCCAGAATCACTTTTATTTGCGCTCGATAAATTAGGAGTAAGTAAGGAAGAGGCGCTAATGGTTGGGGATAATTATCATGATATTCTTGGTGGACAGAATGCGGGTGTTCGAACTGTTGGGGTTGCTTGGGCATTAAAAGGAGAAGCATATCTACAAACGTTTAACCCTGATTTTATGTTGCACCATATTTCAGATATACTGGCAATTGTAGAAGAGGAATCGGTTTGAGACGCACTGAGCGATACCCTGCAAAAGGTGGAGCAAATTCACTTTGGCATATTTATAAAACGGTCCCATTTTTTAAAGTGTCTAAGAACTTTGCTGTTATCCAACTTTCAAGGTATACGCCTTTTATCCCGATGAAAAACTTTCTTTTTCGTACGTTTCTGAAAATGAAAGTTGGAAATAAAACATCGTTTGCATTAATGGTTATGCCGGACGTCATGTTTCCAGAACGAATAACGGTAGGTGACAATTCAGTAATTGGTTATAATACGACTATTCTGGCACATGAATATCTAATTGATGAATATCGCATTGGCGATGTAGTGATTGGTAAGAATGTGTTGATTGGAGCAAATACAACGATCCTTCCAGGTGTAGAAATTGGCGATGGAGCGATTGTTTCGGCTGCGACATTGGTCAATCGGGATATACCACCAGGTGTTTTTGCGGGTGGTAATCCTGTGAAAATTATTTTTACAAAAGAAGAAATGGAAGAGCGGTTAAAAACTTCTACATCGGGCATAGTTTTAGAAAATGACTGACGACGCCTCATCTATGATATAATAGAAACAATTACGAGAAGGAACGTATGATACGTTCCTTCTTCTTTTTTTGGAGGCATATGAATGGATAATAAGAATGACACACACAATAAAAATATAATCTCCTTCAATCCAGATGGTGAGTTTTATTATAAAAAAGCTGTTCAATCGATGCAAAAGGATCGTTTTGAAGAAGCACATAAGTATTTAAAAAGAGCGACAGAATTGAAACCGGACGATCCCCTGATTTTAATGCAGTACGGTGTACTTGTCATGGAAGAGGGGCGTTTTGAAGATGCTTTGGAACTATTGTTAGCCGCTCATGCACTTGATTCCTCGGAGGAAGAAATTGTCTTTTATCTAGCTGAGATACATGCGCATTTGGGCCTTCTTCGAGATGCGAAAGCTTATGCGAAAAAGTATATTTCAATGGATCCTGATGGACCGTTTGCTGATGAATCAATGGAAATTATAGATTTTGCCGAGCAAGAAGATGCATTTTACGATGAAGATGAAGTTCGAGATGGTGAAGTATATTTCTTACAAGAAAAAGCACGACGCTTAATGGAAGCCGGGGACTTTAAGGCAGCCACTGAGCTTCTTGAGTCGATTATTTCTGACAACCCGGACTTTTGGGCTGCATATAATAACTTAGCGCTTGCTTATTTTTATATCGGAAAAACGAAAAAAGCTAGAGAACTTCTTGATGATATTCTTAAGAAAAACAAAGGAAATCTTCATGCACTTTGTAATCTTGCCGTATTTTATTATTATGAAAAGAAGGAAGAAGAGCTAGAAGAACTTCTTAAGTTATTAGTGAAAATTAAACCCTATGTAATCGAACATAGATATAAATTAGGCGCAACGTTTGCACTCGTAGGTAAGCATCAAGAAGCATTCAATTGGCTTAGAAGTTTACAGAAACGTGGATTTGAAGGTGATGCGGGTTACTACTTTTGGCTTGCACATTCTGCTTACTTTTCAGGGCATCAAGAAGTAGCACAGGATGCATACGCTAAACTTATTGAAATGGATCCTACAAAAGCAGGATTCGAACCTTGGAATGGTGTAGAAAAGGACATCGAATCTAGCTCGCTTGAGCAGGATAGAGATTTTTTGCTAGCAAAAATACGAAATTCATATCGTAGCGAAAGAATGTTTGGGTTCTATCTACTTGGTAAATCGGGCCATAAACAAGAACTGATATCCCACCCTTCCTATATTAACGTCGAGAAGCTAAGTTCTTTGGAACAACTTTTTCTTGTAAGTGGTCTTGATTATGAATTCATGCCTGAAACTTCATTTGATAAATCTTTTATGCGCGCTCTTGAAACAACTGAATTACTTTACAAAAACTATCGGCCGTTAGATCGCCAGGCAACGCATTTATTTCAAATGTGGTTCACATTATGTGAAAGTGCGCTGACGAAATCTTATCACTTCAGAAATCCAAAAGGCCTTGCGGCGGCAGCAGATTATATGTTTCAATCTGCACGTTATACAGATGTGACGAAAAAGGCAATTGCAAAAAAGTTTGAAGTATCCGTGCCTACATTGACTAAATACGTGAATGAATTAATTGAGTTCTTACCTCATTTTGATAAATAAGCAAAAAAGTTGATAGTACCAAGCAATTATTATACGATTTGGTCAGTGTAATTGTTCGAAGGAGGAAATTCAAATGACGACAGAAAAAATATATGATGTAATAATTATAGGTGCTGGACCTGCTGGATTGACAGCTGCGGTATATGCTTCGCGAGGAAATCTATCGACACTAATGCTTGAGCGAGGAATGCCAGGTGGTCAAATGGCAAACACGGAAGACGTTGAAAACTATCCAGGTTTTGACCATATTTTAGGCCCAGATTTATCAACAAAAATGTTTGAACATGCGCGTAAATTTGGTGCAGAATATGCATATGGTGATGTTAAAGAAGTAATTGACGGAGAAAGTTATAAAACGATTATTGCAGGCGGTAAAGAATATAAAGCTCGTGCGATCATTATTACAACGGGTGCTGAGTATAGAAAGATGGGTATCCCTGGGGAAACCGAACTAACTGGCCGCGGTGTAAGTTACTGTGCAGTGTGTGATGGTGCATTTTTCCGAGGTAAGGAGATCATCGTAGTTGGTGGAGGAGACTCTGCAGTCGAAGAAGGATCTTATTTAACTCGTTTTGCTGACAAAGTAACAATCGTTCACCGTCGTGATGAATTACGTGCTCAGAAAATTCTTCAAGACCGCGCATTTGCTAATGAGAAAATGGACTTTGTTTGGAACACAACAATTAAGCAAGTGAACGAAAAAGATGGCAAAATCGGTTCAGTTACATTCCTTTCTACAGTAGATGGTACTGAGACAGAGTACGAGACAGAGGGAATGTTTGTATATATCGGTATGGATCCATTGACAGCTCCTTTTGAAAAACTTGGAATCCTTGATGAAAATGGATACATTGATACAAATGAAATTATGGAAACATCTGTCCCAGGTATATACGCAGCAGGGGATGTACGTGAGAAGCTCCTAAGACAAATTGTTACTGCGACTGGTGATGGAAGCATTGCAGCACAAGCTGTCCAGAAGTACATTGAAGAATTAAAAGAAAAATTAGGCGTAGAAGCATAAGTTGATTTAACCTAACTTAATAAATCTTTAACATGACTGTAACAGTTATGCAACATGAGTGGGTTATAGTAGAGTTATCAATTGACCCCCCTTTTGATATAGATTTAAAAAATTTAGACCGTCTACTGGTTAATTCCAGTAGGCGGTCTCTTTTTTCTTTCTAATGTTGTTTTGGGTGATTTAGATGTATAATAATACTATACGTGAAAATATTTTGGAGTTGGTATTATGCAAAGAATCGCAAATTTACTCGTCGTGAAAGACGGAAACGTACTATTATTGAAAAAACCACGAAGAGGCTGGTATGTGGCTCCAGGTGGAAAAATAGAACCAGGCGAATCGATTTATGAAGCGGCTAAAAGAGAGTTTAGGGAAGAAACAGGGACAGAACCAATAAAGCCTCACCTTAAAGGCGTCTATACGATGGTTATCGTAGATGAAGATAGTCAGCAGCAAGTAGATGAATGGATGTTGTATACGTTCTTGGCAAACGATTTAGAGGGCATTCCATTTACGGTAACAACTGAAGGTGAGTTGGAATGGCATCCAATAGAGAGCATACAGACACTTCCAATGGCCGAGGGTGACCGAACGAATTTAATGTTTGCGGTTACAAATTCTGGAATGCAATATGGAACGTTTGTTTATACGGAACAATTCGTATTACTGAAGGAAGAAATTCAGCATTCTAAGGAAGGTGATGAATAATGACAGAAGAGGGAATTTATAATGATGACATGGAATTAGTCATCATTACAGGAATGTCCGGAGCGGGTAAAACTGTAGCGATGCAAAGTTTTGAAGATCTAGGTTTTTATTGTATCGATAATCTTCCGCCTGAATTACTTGTTACTTTTCTTGATTTGATGACCAAGTCGGAAAATCGTATGAGAAGGATAGTGGCAGTGATGGATACGCGGGGTGGAGACCTTTTTGATTCATTAATGGGTGCTGTGGATGACTTGATTGCCCGTGAAGGTATCTCTTCTCGCATATTATTTTTAGACGCTAACGATGAAGCACTTGTTAGGCGATATAAAGAAAGCAGGCGCTCTCACCCCCTTGCTGAAGGTGGTTTACCGCTTGATGGAATACGTAAAGAGCGACAAATTCTATCTGAGTTAAAAGGTCGGGCACGATCGATTTACAATACGTCAAATTTAAAGCCAAGAGAACTTCGCGAAAAAATTATGACAGAATTCTCATCAACTGGAGAGTCTATTTTTACAGTGAATTTTATTTCATTCGGATTTAAGCATGGTATGCCAATTGATGCAGATGTCGTTTTTGACGTTCGATTTTTGCCAAACCCTTTCTATATACAAGAATTAAAAACAAAAACGGGATTACAAAAAGAAGTCGCTGATTATGTGTTAAAATGGGGAGACACACAAATGTTAATTGAAAAATTAACAGATCTCTTTAAATTTCTAATCCCTCAGTATAAAAATGAGGGGAAATCACAGGTGGTAATCGCATTTGGCTGTACAGGTGGTCAACATCGTTCTGTGACACTAGCTGAATTTTTTGGAAAACGATTTGAGGGTGAGTACCAGACTTTAATCACCCACCGTGATATTGAGAAGAGAAAGGGTTGACACTATGACGCAATCCGGGAAAGAGAAGAAAATCGTCGTTTTTGGTGGCGGCACCGGGTTAGCTACATTGCTAAGAGGCCTAAAAACTTATTCAGTGGATCTAACAGCGGTTGTTACTGTTGCTGATGATGGCGGGAGTTCAGGCAGGCTTCTCGATGAATATGACATTCCGCCTCCAGGAGATATCCGCAATGTCATGGCAGCGCTCTCAGACGTAGAGCCCTTAATTGAAACAATGTTTCAATATCGATTTTCAAGTACAGAGGATTTAAAAGGGCATTCACTTGGAAATCTGATGCTTGCCGCATTAACGGATATTACGGGAGATTTTGCTCGAGCAGTTGAGCAGATGAGTCGTGTACTTAATATTAAAGGGAAAGTGCTGCCTGCTGCTAATCAGCGTATTACACTTCATGCAGAGCTTGAAGATGGTACGATGGTTACTGGAGAATCGAAAATTCCAGCATATGAACAGAGAATTAAGCGTGTTTTTATGTCGCCAGAAGAAGTGAAACCACTACCTGAAACGGTAGCTGCGATTATGTCTGCCGACTTACTTATTTTCGGACCGGGTAGTCTGTATACAAGTATTTTACCGACAATTCTTGTTCAAGACATTCGAGATGCTGTCATCAAGTGTACTGCGAAAAAGGTGTATATTTGCAATCTAACTGCACAGGTAGGAGAAACTTATAGGTATACTGCATCAGAGCATATCAAAGCGCTATACGATCATGCAGGGGCACCATTTATTGATACGATATTGTTGAACTCAGGAGAATTCTCTTCTTATTTCAATGGAGGACCTCCTTGGCCAGTCGAAATAGATGTCAAAAAACTTGAATTGCTTGTACAGGATATCGTAATAAAAGACATTGCAATTATTAGAGATGGTATTATAGGGCATAAATCTGATAAAGTAGCAGAATGGCTCATGAATTATATAGAAAGTGCGAAAGAAATGGAACAGACCTGATCTTCGCTTGAAAGGGGATAGCTCATGTCGTTCGCAGCTAGAACAAAAAAAGAAATGACGCAGATTGAAGCTGATGATTGCTGTATTAAGTCTGAAATTGCTGCCTTTATTCGTATGAATGGTGTATTATCATTCTCTAATAAGCAGCTAAGTTTAGATGTACAAACAGAGAATGCAGCTATTGCAAGAAGGCTTTATACGAATCTTAAGCATCTTTATCCATATAAAGTGGAGCTTCTTGTTCGCAAGAAGATGCGCTTAAAGAAAAATAACGTCTACATATGTAGAATACGCGAAGGCGCAAAAACACTCTTAGAAGATTTATTGATTTTAACTGGAACGTTTCAATTTAAAAATGAAATATCCAAAGAATTGATAAAGAAAAAATGTTGCCAACGTGCATATCTGCGAGGAGCATTTCTTGCAGGAGGTTCAGTGAACAATCCAGAAACATCTTCATACCATCTCGAGATTTTCTCGATTTACAAAGAGCACAGTGAAGCGTTGGTCGATTTAATGAATAAGTTTCGTCTGAATTCAAAGTCGATTGAGCGTAAAAAAGGTTATATTGCCTACCTAAAAGAAGCAGAGAAAATATCAGACTTTTTAAGCCTTGTGGGTGCACATGTCGCTTTAATGAAGTTTGAAGATGTCCGTATTTTAAGGGATATGAGAAATAGCGTAAATCGACTAGTGAATTGCGAGACGGCAAACTTAAACAAGACAATCAGTGCTGCACAGCGCCAGGTGAACAATATCCAATTTATTGAAAGTACAATCGGCTTAAAGGAACTACCAGACAGATTACAAGAAATTGCATTGCTTCGTGTGGAGCATCAAGATATTACATTGAAAGAACTAGGGGAACTGATAACTAGTGGGACGGTCAGTAAATCTGGAGTGAATCATCGTCTGAGAAAAATCGAGGAAATAGCGGATAACCTTCGTAATGGAGGAATTGGCAACAGTTAATAGAGTTGCAAAAAAAAGGAGTGGTACATCGAATGGCAGAAAAAATAGTAGAAGTGAAAATAAAGCCTGGACTTCAGGCACGCCAAGCGGCACTTTTTGTTCAAGAAGCAAATCGATTTATGGCGGATATATTTCTTAAGAAAGATGAGAGACAAGTCAATGCCAAAAGTATAATGGGTATTATGAGCCTTGCAATCGCTCATGGAACTTCAATAACCCTTATTGCAGATGGAAGCGATGAGGATAAAGCGCTATCCTCACTTGCAGCTTTTGTTGAAAAAGAAGATTAAGTAAACAATCAAAACCGTTACTTGCTGTCTATGGACAGAAGGGAACGGTTTTTGTATGAAGTTTTTTATGAACTTGTATGTTAGTTGCACAATAAAAAACCGAACCTAAATTTAGAGGCCACTGAAAACATACTAAGATTAGTAGTGTAGACCAAGGCATTGGTTTGCACTACTATTTTTTTGTATAGTAGAGGTGAAGAATAGACCGAATTGGACTTTGGATCTCGAATCCGTACTGAAAACTGGTCTACTTCACCACCCTTATTTGAATCAGGTTTTAGTATGTTGGATCCTTTGAGATCGTGTATAAGAAATGGGAATCGATAAGGTGAAGGTGAGGCTTCAAAACATCAAGAGGAGGCAGAGTATGAAACACGTTATTGCATTTGACATCAGTATGGGTAAAAGCTATATGGTCGTTTATAACGCACTAAAAAAATGTGAAATAGAGAAGGAAATCGAACACACACGTCCCGAATTTGCGGAACTGAAGTTATTAATTGATGACATAATTGACGGATATGGTGAACAACCACACATCGTCTTTGAAGCGACGGGTGTCTATTCCAGGCCCCTTGAACGTTTCATGCGAGATAATGGCTACGGATATTATCTGCTGAATCCGCTGGAGGCGAAGCTCCAATGCGATACGCTACGTGTCCATAAAACGGACCGAAGTGACGCACATCAGTTAGCCCTGACTCACTTTACAAATAATAGACGAATCAAAACAAACTCGGATGATGTTTATAACCAACTGAAAGCTCTCTCCAGACAATATAGTGAGCTGGACGATGAATTGAGTATCGTTCGAAGTAGAATGCATAAAGTCATCCAGGTCACCTTTCCGGAATTAGAGGAAATCTTCACCAGTAAATCTCAGTTGTTTCTTAATGTAGCACAACTTTTTCCACATCCGGACATCGTCCTTACCTATTCTAAGACGATTATCAAAAACCGGATACTAGCAAATACAAACAAACGAATGTCTGTAGAAAAAGCTGAGGAGAAAGCAGTTAAGCTTTTAGAGGCCGCTGAGCAATCCTATCCGGCAGTTTCTTCAACGGACGTGTATTGCGACCAGGTCATTGTCTATGCTAAACGATATCAAGAGCTGCTTCTCCAAAAAGAACAATGCATCAATAAGATGGCAAAGTTAGCTGAGTCACTGGAAGAGTACGATGTACTCCTGAGCATCCCGGGAATAGCAACTAACACAGCAGTTCGTCTGATAGCTGAAATTGGGGAAATCCGACGTTTTGATAATAATAGACAACTTAACGCTTTCGCAGGCATTGATATTCGCCGTTATCAATCGGGTAAGTTCATTGCAAAAGACAAAATCAACAAACGCGGAAATAAACACCTAAGAAAATTACTATTTATCATCATTCAAAACATGATTAAGCAAAGGCGTTTTGGACAGAACCACTTCGTTGACTATTACGACAAAATAAAAAAGCAACCCTATAACAAATGTCATAAGGTCGC
>NZ_JBTLRN010000020.1:58483-64715 GCF_054482775.1 Sporosarcina sp. CAU 1771
ATTCATCTTTAGATTGCTAAATTCAAAAAAAACGCATGTGATTTATTTGGACCACTCAATGTGAAAAAAAACGAACTCACCAGGTTTATTTAGTGTACGCAAAAAAAACTTAAATCGTTAGATTTCTACTTATCCCGACTCAAATAAATAATATTCGTAAATAATGTGTGAAAAACACTTGACTGAACGTAAGAAAAGTCCATAATATTAGTTTCACTTTGGTATACTGTTGATTTCCGTTCCAGGCGGTCGCGTTCTGGAGGGCGTGCGGTGGACCAACCCGTTCGCTTCGCTGCCGTTGGTTGTTTCACCTGTCCCGCTGATCCTCCCAGAGTCGCCGCCTTGCACTCCAATCAACGGAGCCACCTATAAATATAGAAATCAAAATAATGCGAGGTCTATTTCTTGATAAAACCAAGAAATAGACCCCTTTTCATTGTATAATAAACATACTAAATCTACGTGGTGTCCAGATGATTTCGAATCAAGAAATCTTAACGCTTAGCCCGTATATGGCGATTTACGATCTCGTTGTACCAAAAGAAAATATGCTCCGTCAAATTGGTGAATCATTGATTTCAAGTTTATTCTAGATGAATTAAAAAGTAAATATTGCCTGGATAACGGTCGCAATGCAGTGCCACCGATTCGCTTGTTTAAATAGTTATTGCTGAAGTCCATTTTTGATATTTCAGATGTCGACGTAGTCGAACGTTCAATATAAGATATGTCTTTTAAATACTTTTTAGATTTGGCACCCGAGGACGCTGTCATCGACCCAAGCTCTTTAACGAAATTCCGTAAACTTCGCCTAAAAGATGTGGGTTTATTGGATATGCTCAGTTACAAAACGGTAGATATTGCATTGGAAAAAGAACTCATTAAAAGTAAAACCTATTCCGTAACGATTAAATCGACAGAACATAAAGATCAAGAAGCCTTTCAAAATAGCGAGGAGTTTAAAGAAAAAGCAAAAGCACGCTATAAAATCGAGGCGAAAAACAGTGAAATTAAACATAGACACGGTTACGATGTTGCATCGCATACGGGTCTATTTGGTATGCAAATGCAAGGAGCAATGGCAATCATCGCGATAAATCTAAAACGGATAAAAACTTTAATGAAATGAAAAGGGGTAATAAAACCAAAGAAAAGGAGTCAAATCGTTCAAAATCGAACGATTTGACTCCTTTTTGATTTTTCTTACGCTCGTAAATATTAAAAACGAAATTTTTTCAGTGGCTTCTAAATTTAGAAGCGGCATTTGGCTTGCTTAGTTATCTTTTTTCATATCACTGCGAGTAATGATGTGGTCAATTAGACCATACTCTTTTGCACGTTCTGCAGTCATAAAGTTATCGCGGTCTGTATCTCTTGCTAGTGTTTCAATCGGCTGACCTGTACGCTCAGCAAGAATAGCATTTAGTTTTTCACGAAGGAAAAGAATTCGCTTCGCTGCAATTTCAATTTCAGTTGCCTGACCTTGTGCACCGCCAAGTGGTTGGTGAATCATCACTTCTGCATTAGGGAGCGCATAACGTTTCCCTTTTGTACCTGCTGCCAGAAGGAATGCACCCATCGATGCTGACATTCCAATACAGATTGTTTGAATATCAGGTTTGATAAATTGCATTGTATCAAAGATTGCCATTCCAGCAGTGATACTTCCACCTGGACTATTGATATAAATTGAAATATCTTTGTCAGGATCTTCTGCTTCTAGGAATAGTAGTTGAGCAACGATAGCGTTTGCAACGTTATCGTCAATTGCACTTCCGAGCATTATGATGCGGTCTTTCAATAGACGGGAATAGATATCGTACGCTCGCTCCCCGCGATTTGTTTGTTCAATTACTGTAGGTATTAAAACCATTCCATTTCCTCCTTCAAGGTGGATGTATTCAAACTATGTTGTAACTCTTAAGTCACAACTGTAACTTTATCATACATAGTATGGTCAATGAAGGTCAAATATAACGCCTGAAAACAGATACTAAACTTTCTTTGGAGGCATGGGAATGAATTTACTCGTTTTCTTTACATATGCTGGCCATTCAGGATGCTCCTTATACCTCTTCTCCAAAAGTGGGACACCTGATACAAATAGTAGAAGGAGGGTTATGACAATTGGACTGTATATGGTTGTCCATCCATTAGGTACGGAAAGTGTAATTAGATATATGCCCCACCACATCACTGCCTCACCGAAATAATTGGGATGCCGTGTATATTTCCACAAGCCATTCGTCATTAATTTTCCTTTGTTTTCCGGTCTTTTAATAAATGCTTTCAGCTGACCGTCGCCAACCACTTCAAATATGTAACCAATAATCCAAAGAGCTAAACCGATATAATCGAGTAAACGTAATCCGATATTAGTAGACGTGTTGACACTAATTATAGGCTGAGCAATGATAAATAATAGAACCAATTGAAGAATATAAACATTGAGAAACATTTTAGGGTATTTTGAAAAGCCGGAACCCCATCGTTTTCTCATATTTACATATCGATAATCTTCTGGCTTATTCCAGTTTCGTTTAAATAAATAATAAGCTAAGCGAAGTCCCCACAGTAAAACAAGAACGGTGACTAAGATCGACCGAACTGTCATTAGTTCAGAAGCGAAAAAAGTGAAGACGGCAACTGTAACGAAGCCTAATCCCCAGGCGATATCTACTAGTCCATTATTCTTTCTAACTACCCCGATAGTAAATGCAAGTATAAAAAATCCTAGTAATACTAAAAGTGTTGATACATAAATGTTAGACATGAAATAATCCCCTTTTATTTTGTAGTGAAAGAAATTGCGATACAACCTATACCTGCGTTCATCGCTACGATGGAAGAGATATCTGTAGTGTATGCGGGTTTACTACCAATTAAATTCGTGAAAATCTTTTCGAAATCCAATGCTTTTTCTTGTGCATCTGCATGCACAATTGCATAACTTGTAATTTCTTTGGACTCTAGTTGTTGTCTTACTAAATTGAGTATTTTTTTCATATTGGCTTTCTTACTAAATACTTTACCAATGATGATACCTTCACCTTCTTTGTCTATTGAGACAACGGGTTTAAGATTAAGAAGTTTTGCTGCGGTACCTTGTACTTTCTTAAGCCTCCCTGAACGAACCATATATTTTAAAGTGTCTATACTTACATAAATCGTCGTATTTTCTATAGTATCTTCGACAACCTGTATAACCTCTTCAAAATGTTTCCCTGCCTCTATTTCTTCAGCAGCTTTCAAAACGACTAATCCTTGAGCACCTGAATTTAATTTTGAATCGATAACGGATATTTGATGGCCTTTTTCGGATAAATTACTAGCAGCTTGATTCAATGTATTAAAGGTTCCGCTCATTTTACTAGAAACCGTGACGACGATGACAGAATCATAATTGGATGCAATTCCATTTAAAAAATTTTCAGCAGCTTTTAGAGTAGGTTGCGATGACGATGGATAAGTAGTTGAATCATCCATAAGCTCGTATAAGTAAGATGGACGAATGGTCACTTTATCTAAATACACGCTGTCATCCACAAGTAAATTTAAGGGAAGCATGTGAATTTGATGGTAGTCTAGCATTTCTTTTGGTAAATCAGCTATTGAGTCTGTGACAAGGGCAATCTTATGCTTTCTTTTATAACCAGCTTCATATTGCCTAACCATGTCATCTGCTTTTTGTTGAAGGACTTGTCCAAACAACTTTAGTCTTTGAATCATCTCAGCAGGTAAATTAGTATGCATATGAATGCGTACCTTGTTCTTATTTCCAGCGACTACTAAGGAATTTCCCAAGTCGGACAATGCCAATTTAATATCATCTAAATTTAAGTTTTCACCTTTTATTAAGGCCTCTGTACAAAATCTATAAGTCAAATCTACATCTTCATGTAAGTGATTTTCAGCTAGATTGATTGATACGGAATCTAAGTTGTATTGATAAATGTCGACTTTTCCTGACTTAATAAAATTAGCAAAGCCTTCTAAGAAATAGAAAAATCCTTTTGCACCCGCATCAACTACAGAAAAATCACGCAAAACTTTCAATTTTTCAGGAGTGCTCTTTACAGAGGTTAGAGCAACATGTAATGATTTTGTTAGAATTTCAGTGAAATCCTCTGTAATATCTTTCAGTGCGTCTAAGGAATCAGACCAATCTTTCATAACCGTGATCATTGTTCCCTCGACAGGATTTGTTATTGAATTCCGCGCATAGTCGACCGCTTCTTTTGCGGAGTTAGAAAAACTACTAATTGAAATGTCATTTTTATCTTCTAATCCTAAATAAAAACCGTTAATGAATTGGGCGAAAATAATTCCTGAATTTCCTCTTGCGCCTGTTAAAGCTGCATCAGCAATTGATTCTAGTGTTTGCTTAGTAGATTCAAAAACCTGTGCTTCTTCAATAATTGCGTTCATTGTGAACGCCAAGTTGGTCCCAGTGTCCCCGTCAGGTACAGGAAAAACATTAATTTTGTTCAACTCATTTCTTTCCTTTATAACTGCTGATGCTCCGGAAAGGAAAGCATGATAAATTAATTGACTATCAATCAAACGAATACTCATATATTTACACCTCCAAAATAGTTCATTATGAAAAAGGTAACTACTGACGTTATTGAGCACAGTAGAGTTCCCCAAATAATATCTACAATCGTAATATAAAGTGACCAATCTTTTAGTGTCGCAAGGTTTGTCATGTCATACGTTGCGTAGGTAATTAAACCGAAAAATCCTCCGACAAGTAAAGCGTATATCCAGCTCTCTTTTGTCAATGCCGGTTTAATTACAAAAAAGATCATTCCCGCAATGAACAACAGGTAAAAAAGAAGCGCAGCTGTCCAATTAATGTTTTCACTCATGAGGTGTCCAATCTTCTGTTGATACAAATTATTAGCGATAAAGACGAGCCAAACGATATCTATGATAAAAAAGACGAGTACGGCAACTAGGTAGGTTTTAAAAAAGTTCAATTTCAATCACTTCTCTCAAATAAAATCTTTTTATTGTAAATGGTTTGTACAACCTTTATTTAAATAAACTATACAACAAAGTGAAGGAGAAGTCTAAAGAAATTTTTAAGTTCTTAAAATTAAAATGAGACTAAAAATGGTTGTAATATTTGCAAGTTTCCATATTATGCTACTTCTTTACCCCAATCGACAAATTACTAACAAATTAAACGAAATAAAATCGAAATTATCTCAGGAAAAGTTATATTTAAGCACAAAAAAACGAATGGAAATGTTCCGAGAACATTTTCATTCGAGTGCTGCTGCGGATGTTAAAAATGATATGGATTCCTTTAAATAAAGGTAGCAAGGCTATAGTTTAGTGGTGGTTACTCTGCTCATCGTCCTTTGTATTATGAATGGTACCAAAAGGATGTTCAGGCGGAGCGTAGATAGAGTAGAGCTTAAGAGGGATATCTCCAGTATTCGTTAAGTTATGCCAAGTTCCAGCAGGAACAATAATTGCAGAATCATCATAGACATACTCTTCGAAATCTAAGGTGTTTTCACGATTGCCCATTTGAACAAAACCCTGCCCCTGTTCTAGACGTAAAAATTGATCGACATTCGGATGCATTTCTAAACCAACTGATTCGCCTACATCGAGGGACATTAAAGTAACTTGTAAATTGTGTCCCGTCCATAAAGTAGTTCGAAATGCATCGTTGTGTTTTGCTGCATCATTAATATTAACTACAAAAGGGTTTGGTCCATGATCTTTTAATGAAATATTGTTTTGGAGATATGGGGAAAGATAACTACTCATGGAAGTTCCAAATTCATAAGGTGTAGTCAGGTAAGTTGATTGTCCGCCATAATGATACATTGGTGTATTTCCATAATGTGGACATGTACAGATTGGATGAAAATAGTAAATCACACTCAATTCCCTTCATGCGTTATGCAATCAGTATATGCATAACCGTTATAAGCTGTACTTAATAAAAAAGGGGGAGGTTTTGAGTTCGTAAAAAATTGAATAGATATTATATAAACTTACAGAAAGTAAAAGTTAGTACCTAATTAACGAAGTAGTGAATCTGTGTCCATTTTTTTCTGATATATATGAGTCAATTTCATAATTCAGAGCCCTTGGGGCTCAAGGCTTTTCAGGCACAAAAAATAGAGCACCTCCCCAAATCCTGTATAATGTAGTCACCACAACATACAACAGACAGGAGGAAGATGCCCTTATGTCCATTATACGACAA
>NZ_JBTLRN010000021.1:0-63439 GCF_054482775.1 Sporosarcina sp. CAU 1771
TTCCTACTGGAATAATCAAGGGCTCAAAAGTTTATCATCACGTTATGAAGTTTTGCGTCATCAATCTTAATTGAACCGCCGTATACCGAACGGTACGTACGGTGGTGTGAGAGGTCGGGAGTTAATCACTCCCTCCTACTCGATTGATACTATGTTTACGTTTAGAAAGCAGAAGTCCAACCTGCGTCGGCAGTGATTACTGCACCGTTTATGAGGCTTGAATCATCTGATGCAAGGAATAAGGCAATTTGAGCTATTTCCTCAGGTTTACCCATACGTGGAATAAGTCCTTGAACGCCTTGCAAACGTCCAGCGCCAAATTGGCTAACATTCGTCATTGTCGAAGCGATATTCGTTTCAACTCCACCAGGTGCGATGGCATTGCAGCGAATACCGGAATTAGCATACATATATCCTGTGTTTTTAGTGAAGCCGATTACAGCGTGTTTCGAAGCACCATATGCAGCACCGGCGTGAGCACCGTTCAAACCACCTGTTGAGGCAGTGTTTATAATGACTCCTTTACCTTTTTCAAGGAAAATAGGAAGCGCTTTTCGAGTAGCGCGCATAACGCCTTTAGTATTTATGTCAAAAATCAAATCCCATTTTTCATCTGTAATTTCTCCGGCTGGCTCAAATCCGTCCATGATTCCAGCATTATTGACTAGAATGTCTAAAGTTCCATATTCGTTTACTGCCGTATCAATCATATTGTCGATATCTTCTTGACTTGTGACGTTCACTTTCACTGCAGTGGCAGTTCCACCGTTTGATGAAATGCTTTGTACAACTGCTTCTGCACCCTCAAAATTCAAATCTGCAACGATTACATTCGCACCTTCAGAAGCATACAATTCTGCTATCGATTTACCCATTCCGGATGCAGCACCAGTGACTACCGCAACTTTACCTTCTAATCTCATCAATAAAACCCCCTCATAATTAATGAACAAGTGTACACTAGAAGTATAACCCAAAGTTGATAGAATGTTCAATAAACAACTAACCTTGCATAAAGAGAAGTCATGTTTCGCTATATTTTGATTATAAGATAAGTACAAGTTAAGACTAAACTCGGTTGTTGTCCGCTTTCCATACTTGGATTGCTTTTTTTATTTCATCTGGAGAAAGGTTTTCTGCTATCGTTCGGTCAACTAACGCAATAAATTCCTCATCAGGTGCGAATCGAAGTGCAATCAATTGTGCCAAAGTGATGCTGGGATCGATTCTTTTTGAAGTGAGCATAAAATAGCGAAGTTGCTCCTCGGTTCGGATTAACCGATCTTGAAGTTGAAGGGCATACCTACGTGAGAAAATCCCTGGTAGTATTGCTAAAAAGGTAACTGCTAGTAAAAGCAGTGATCCAAAAGTGAAAATACCATTTATCATCTGATAAATTGAATACCCCATTACCGACAGTAATAAAATGAAACTCAATGGTAACCAAATGTAATGCTGTAGTACGGTGTACTGTGTATGTTTCTCATACGATTGCTCTTTCATTTAAACACCTCCGTATACCTATAAGGGTATTATAAACTCCAGATTACGATTTAGCTAGAATCCAGCTTAAAAGCCCAAAGATTCTATACTTTATAAAGAAAAACCTGCCATTTATAAAAGGTAGGTTTTGACGTACATAGTTATTAAATTGAAGCTTCGTAGATTGATTGTACTGCTTTTTCAAGAGTAGTGTTAAACTCATCATCGGATTGGTTTACATTTAAGTCTTGGCTTAAAGCTCTAGAGAAACTTGCAATCAGTCCATCGTTTTGCCTCAGTTTTTCATTGGCTACTTCTGTTGAGTAACCACCTGAGAGCGCAACGACTCGCACAACTCTTGGATGATCAATGAGTTCTTTATACAAATTCGCCTTGCTAGGAATCGTTAGTTTTAGCATTACGTTTTGGTTGTCATTCAACTCATTTAGTTCGTTAAGAAGTTCTGCTTTTAGGAGTGTTTCACAAGCCTCTTTTTCCAAACTCGTTATATCAACTTCAGGTTCAATAATTGGAACGAGGCCAGCAGCTAGAACTTGTTTTCCAACTTCAAACTGCTGTTTAACGACAGCCTGAATCCCTTCAGCATTTGCTTCTTTTATAACAGAACGCATTTTTGTACCAAAAATATTACGTTCGTTTGCACGTGTTAAAAGTTCATCTAAATCTGTGAGTGGCTTCATCAGTTGCACGCCATTTGCATCTTCAGCAAGTCCTTTGTCTATTTTGAGAAAAGGAACAATGCCTTTCTTTTCAGCTAAATAATCACCAGTATACATATCTTCAATTTTACGATCCATCGTTTGTTCAAATAAAATAGCTCCGAGGATATGGTCTGCATTAAATGCAGACGAAGTAATAATTCGAGTACGCATTTCGTGTACTAAGTCGAACATTTCATCTTCGTTTGAAAAAGAACTTTCAGACACACCGTAAGCTGCTAATGCTTTTGGTGTACTCCCACCGCTTTGATCGAGCGCGGCGATAAACCCTTTACCGTTTTGTACCTTTTCAAATTGTTCTACATTCATTAAGCTCACTCCTAATTCATAGTTGGTAGTTTCCAAGAGAAATCATATGGAGATTAACGGGAATCCGTTAAGCTATCTACCATTTTACCACATTATGAAAGAAGTCTCCTCCTAAAAGGGTTTAATTCCAAATCGTTACCAAACTTACTTAAGTAGTAAGTTGTTTTTCAGGGACGTCGCTATTCTTATTTTTAACAACGATGGATAAAGAAATCGCTGCACAGATGAAGGCAATTACGACGAGGACACTACCTACAGCAGGCATTAATGTGACATCTCCAGTTTGACCAAAAGCAATTCCACCCACACCTGAACCAAGAGCAATTCCGACTTGTAAAGCGGAGTTGTTAAAGCTCTGGTGAAGATCTGATGAAACGGGATCACTTTTAATAATGTAATCCTGTTGCGGCGGAGCAAGAGCCCAGCTAAGCGCACCCCAAACCATCATTGCAATGATAAAGAGAGGGAGAGAAAATGTGAAATAAGGTAGAATAAATAAACTTATTGCAAAAGCGCCTAAAATGAATAAAATACTTTTCGTCGATCCAATCCAAGTAGCCAATTGTCCTCCAAATGCGCCACCACTCATTGCTGCAATACCGAATAAGAAGTAAAAAATACTAATCCAATACGGATTTAGTTGCATTGTTGTTTCAAGGAATGGCGTGAAGTATGCGTAGACTGTGTAGTGACCTGCCAACATGAACATTGTCGCCAGATGGGCAAAGAAAATCTTTTTATTCGCCAATGCTTTTAATTGGGAAGAAAGGGATTGTACGTTGCCGGTAGGTATTTTTTCAAGAAATTTAGTGACGAGTAAGATTGAAATAAGTGAAAGAATTGCAATACCTAAAAACACAAAACGCCATCCAAATGCGTTTGTAATAATAATTCCGATTGGAACACCGAGTACGAGTGAGGAACTAATCCCCATGAAAATTAATCCGAGTGCTTTTGCACGGTGTGTAGGTTTTGAAATACGTGCCGTAATCGTTAAAGAAAGAACGATAACTAGTGCAGCACTTGCTGCCGTCAAGACTCTTGCAGCCATGACAAGTGCAAATGTTGGACTGAAAAAGGTGAACACATTCCCTATAAAGAATACGGTTAATGAAATGAGGTAAAGTTTTTTTCGTTCTACTTTTGAGGTTAGTGAGAGTAGAACCGGTCCAGAAACAGCATAGACCAATGCAAAAACTGTAATTAGTTGACCAGCGGATGCAATTGAAACTTGTAAATCTTCCGCGATGACGGGTAAAATTCCTCCGACGATCAACTCAACTAAACCGACTGTAATTGCTGAAATAGCTAATAAATATACGCGTTTATCCAAAAAAATTCCTCCTGCTAGGTACGACAGACCCGTTTTTAAACACAAAAAAATCCGATTACAAAAATACTTTTGTAATCAGGATTTAACGGTTCCTGGTAGAGACCCTCGAACCATATTATCGAGGTTATACATGACGATTTCTATAATGAAATTTTCTATCCCTTAATTTATCATGATTGGTGCTCTATTGCAAGTGTGGGGGAGTCCTATTTGCGTTGTGGGAGCAAAGTGAAGCGTTGCGGGAATAAAGAGCAACGATACGGGAGCAAATCAATCCGATACGGGAATAAATCAACCCGATACGGGAATAAATGTCGCGTTGCGGGAGCAAAGAAACAATTGAGCGCGAAACGAAAAAACTGTGACATAGTATTCAACAAGAGCAGAACTCGGGACTTTTCATGCCAAACAACATGATTTACATCCACTTTTTAGAAGCGTATACTGAGTATATGGTTAGCTAGATTAACTATTATTCGTTAACAATAAATGAGGTGGGAATATGAGTGTAGAACAGCAATTTTTTAGGAGTTATATCAAACTGTATCGTCCCATCGTGAATCAGTTAAATACGATCCTCTTAAGATATGACTTGTTTAATGCACAATGGACAGTACTAAACATTCTATCCCGGGAGGGGGAAATGACTTCCGTAGACATTGCTGATCGATTGATGGTTGAAAAACCTTCGATCGCAAAAGTTGTGAAAAAGCTTCATGAAATTGGCTATATAGAAGTTTCACAAGGTACTGACAAACGTGAAAAGCTATTAAGTCTTTCCACTGAAGGGCAGCGAATTACAGAAGCGATACGAAGCGAGCTTCAACCCGTTTATGAAAGAATTCTAAAGGGTATTGCTACTGAAGATATGGAAAAAGCAAAGTTGTTACTGGATGCAGCATATAAAAATCTAATGAACTAATACAAAGAAGGTAATCGAATGAAAGATAAGCAAACACTATGGACAAAAGATTTTATTTTTATAGCCATCACAAATTTTTTCTTAATGATTGTTATGTACATGCTCATTGTAACAATTGTGCCTTTTGCAGTTGATGAATACGGTGCATCATCAAGTATGGCCGGCCTGGTTTCTGGAATATTTATTATCGGGACATTGGCAGCACGAATCGTTACAGGGCGGTTCATCGCGAGTGTTGGAAGTCGAAAAATATTATTTGTCGGCCTGCTCATTTCAATTGGAGCGACTGCACTCTACTTTGCGGCGCATACATTGCCGCTGTTACTACTCGTAAGGTTTATCCATGGAATTGGTTTAGGTGTTGCTTCAACTGCAACGGGGACTATGATTGCGCAAATCATTCCCCCGTCAAGACGAGGAGAGGGAATCGGCTATTTTAGTTTAAGCTCCGTTCTTGCGACAGCAATTGGACCATTTCTAGGCATCTACTTGAGCCAACATATTAATTTTAGTTGGTTGTTTTACTTAAGTTTGGTGCTTAGTATTATTGGACTTATTATGTTTTTCTTTGTAGAGAAACAGCCAATTGAAGAAAGAATAGCTCAAGGTACAAGTGAGAAATCACCACGAGGACTCTCAAACTACATAGAAAAGTCGGCCATTCCAATTGCGGTAATCACTTTACTCGCAGGTGCTGGCTATTCGGGTGTATTATCGTTTTTATCCTTCTATGCTATAGAAGCTAACTTTGTCGATGCAGCAAGTTTTTTCTTCCTCATTTATGCAATCGCAGTTTTATTTTCTAGACCTTTTTCTGGGAAATTACTGGATCGAAAAGGTGGTACATTCGTAATCGTACCTTCTCTCATCTTATTTGCGGGTGGACTTCTATTGTTGAGTCAAACACAAACAGGTTTTGTTTTACTTGTATCGGGTGCGCTTATTGGTCTAGGTTTTGGGAATTTCCAGTCATGCGCACAAGCCATATCTTTAAATGGAGTACCCCCTCATAGGATGGGTGTAGCAACGTCTACGTTTTATATTTTTTTAGATTTCGG
The DNA here is from genome assembly GCF_054482775.1 of Sporosarcina sp. CAU 1771. Classification (NCBI taxonomy): domain Bacteria; kingdom Bacillati; phylum Bacillota; class Bacilli; order Caryophanales; family Caryophanaceae; genus Sporosarcina; species Sporosarcina sp. CAU 1771. The sequence goes on from NZ_JBTLRN010000021.1 coordinate 5,845, forward strand.
ATTCGGTTTTGGACCGTATTTCCTCGGAAACATTGCAGCAGCTTATGGGTACCGAAATTTATATGTAATCCTCGCCGGGCTCATTGTTTTTGCGTTAGTACTTTATTTAATTTTACAACGCCCAAAAAGTCCTACTGTAAATTAATAAGGAAAAGCAATCTGAAATGAGTTACAATAAATGTAAGTAGATCTATTAATCATAGAAATAAGAGCAAAAATCACATCTTTTCATCGAAAGGAAGTTTAAGTAGATATGGGTGAATATAAAAATATTTTAGTCGCAGTAGACGGTTCAAGAGAAGCCGAAGATGCTTTGAATAAATCAATTGAGTTTGCAAAAGAATCGGAACACACAACTCTGCACATAGTCTATGTAATCGATGATACGCTCCTTGGGGAAGATGAACTATCAACAATTCAAACAGATCAAATTAACTCTGAAAAGCTATTGAATGGGTATAAAGTGAAGGCTCAAAATGAAGGAGTTAAAAACGTTGAAGTGATTATTTCAAGTGGTTCTCCACAAAAGATAATTACGGAAGAAATCGCCCGTCTAGTGAAAGCAGATTTGATTATTTGCGGTGCCACAGGATTAAAAGGTGTAGAAAAATTCTTTTTAGGATCCGTTTCAGAAGCCATTGTACGTACAGCGAATTGTGACGTTTTGGTCAGTCGTAAAAATGCCTGAAGATTTTAGTACGGTTTCGATTAGGTGAGAAGTCTAAAACTATAATAAACAGCAAGAGAGAGTCCTAATTTGGACTCTTTCTTGCTGTTTATTAACTATGAAACTAGTCGTTGTTCGCCATTTCCATAACTGCAAAATAATTTTGTTCATTATCCGCAAAGTTAAATACCTTTCCTGAAGGCATAGTTATTATTTCTCCCACAGTCACCTTTTTATTTGAAAGAGTGTCGTGAAACGCATCGAGATTTTCTGTGAAAAACATTAACGAAGGTGTGCCAAGATTCATTTCTGGTTCCATTTCTGCAATCAATTTCTTATTGTGAAGAACCAAGCTCGTTCCGGCTTCTTTTGATGGTGCGATTTCGATCCATCTCATGCCTTGTCCATCATCATCTTCTGAAATTACGACAAACCCTACTTTTTCTGTCCAAAAATCCACAGCCTCATCTTGATAATCTACATACAGCATTACTTCCCCGATTTTATGAATCATAGTTACTCCTCCTCTTGTGATGAATTCCCCGGACGATTGTTAATTTGTTACTACAATTATATCAGAAATTTCAGAAGGTTAAGCATAGAAAGAGTATTTTGTGTTGAGTAGTGGAGAGTATTAATGGTGTATTATGTATATATATGTTTTAACCTATTAATTTATTGAATTAGAATAAATGGTAAAAGAATAGTACTTGTAAACAGATGTGGAGGAAACCCGAAATGAAGCGAATAAAATCAGTCGAAGAATGGCAAACTCTGTTAGATAATTCTACGGAGCAACCTTTTCTTTTATTCAAATTAAGTATGACATGCTTCAGTAGTATAACCGCAAAAAAAGAATTACAGGCCCTCGAGACGGATCTGCCGATTTATGTAGTTATTGTACAGATGGATAAGAAAGTTTCGAAAACGATTGAAATCGATTTAGAGGTAAAACACGAATCCCCACAATTATTAATTCTGAAAAACGGAAGGGCCGTTTGGCAAGCCACACATTATCACATTAAAAAAAGTGTTGTTGAGGAAGCGGTTGAATCGTATTCCTGAAGGTTTTTTATGGTATTATTAGAATTGCTAGGTACGTATTTAGTTCAATACAAGAAGCTGTTTTTGAGAAATAGAATTGGAAAGATAGGGCAGGTGTCGTTTTTGTGTTCAGAAGACAGAAGAATTCAAGTGTGAAAATATTGACCAAAGAAGCAAATACTACGTTGTATACACCAAGTGGATCAGATATTGAAAAACAAGTAAAAATGATTGCATTAACAGATGAAGATCTTCGCATCATACATAATTTACAACCGTTTGTTACGGAAGAGATAGAAAACATCGTGGATCAATTTTATGAAAATTTAACGAACGAAGCCTCGTTAATGAAAATCATTACGGATAATAGTTCCGTTGAACGCCTAAGACAAACACTAATGCGTCACATTTCGGAAATGTTTGAAGGAGTTATTAACGAGGAATACGTTGGGAAAAGAATTCGTATTGCTCAGATTCATGTTCGGATAGGCTTGAAAACCAAGTGGTATATGTCTGCTTTTCAAGATCTACTTCTTTCTCTTATGACAATCATTGATAAGAATATAATGGATAGAGAAGAATATATGTTGGCAATTAAGGCAGTAACGAAAATATTAAACATCGAACAGCAACTCGTACTTGAAGCATATGATGATGAAATTGATCGCATTAGAAACCAAGCGGAAGACGAACAACAATCCATCCGAAATATGGTAGCTAGCGCCGCGGAAAACCTTGCTGCTGTATCTGAAGAAACAAATGCATCCTTTCATCAATTGACATATCAGTCATCAGAAATAATAAACTCGGCGAATAAAGGGATTGAATTGTCAAATCTTGCAGAAGATCGAGCCGGAAATGGAAAAAAACAGCTCGTTATTCAAACTGCAAATATGAACAATATTAACTATTTTGTTAATGATATTTCAGAAGATGTTAAAGCTCTTATCGATATATCGACTCGCATGCAAGGGATTACACAAATCATTACAGGGATTGCTGAACAAACGAATCTACTAGCTTTGAACGCAGCAATTGAAGCAGCGCGTGCTGGAGAAGCAGGAAGAGGTTTTGCCGTAGTAGCTGGAGAAGTACGGAAACTTTCGGAAGAGACGAAAAAGTCGTTAACGAATGTCTCTACATTAATTAGAGATACGAATTCTCAATCGGAGAAGCTTACGTTATCGATTGGGAAAATTAGAGATGCTGTGAATGAAGGAAATGACAGCACTAAAGAAACCAATGATCATTTTGAAGAAATATTAAAGACGATGAATGAAACGAAATTCCAAAACAATAAAATTGAGCAAGAGCTCGATTCTTTTCTTCAAGTAGTGAAAGAATTAGGAGTCGCATTTGAAGAAGTGGCTAATTCTGCAGATGGCCTTACAGCAATCACCCAAGAAATGGCTTAATAAATCAATATAGTAAAAAGATATGTAGACATCCACGCTAAAAAGCTTGGGTGTTTTTTTAATGAAAAACATAAGAAACCTTTTTTGGGGCAACTTAATAGTTAATCAAAAGTTGCTTGAGGTGATAAGGATGATTATTGAAAAGTCTACGATATGGAAAGAAGGCTTTATTGAACGGTTGGAAAGTCGGAAAGCTTGGGACAATTGGGCATTGTATTCAATGGCTTATAACAACACCAAAACGAATTTAATAACAGAATTTAATGGTCTTCAATCAATTAAATATTTGCCTGATTTTACGCCACTAGAACACCAATTAAGAGTTGCAGAAACGGTTATTGAAAGAATGAATGGAAAAGCAATTCTTGCAGATGAAGTTGGTTTAGGTAAAACAATTGAGGCGGGTCTAATTCTGAAGGAGTACTTGGTTCGAGGACTCGTGAAAAAAGCACTCATTCTCGTACCCGCATCCCTTGTCAATCAATGGATAGATGAGTTGAATCAAAAATTTCATATTCCAGCTATGCAGTATCGGAAAAACTACGATTTGAATACATGTTCAATTGTAGTCATGAGTTTGGATATGGCGAAAAGAAGCCCACATAAGGAGAAAATTTATGAACAAGCATACGATTTAATAATAATAGACGAAGCACATAAATTAAAAAATCATAAAACGAAAAACTATGAATTTGTTCAACATTTAAAGAAAAGGTTTTGTTTATTATTAACAGCAACACCAATCCAAAATAACATCTTCGAATTGTTTCATCTTATTTCATTACTTAAGCCGGGTCATCTAGGTAATTACGACACATTTCAAACCGTGTTTTCTACAAGTAAACACAAAGTGGAACATGAAGAATACTTGAAAGAGCTTGTATCTCAAGTAATGGTCAGAAATAGAAGAGAAGATACAGGAATTGAATGGAAGGGTCGGCATGTTCAAATTTTACCCCTTTCCTTCACGCCTGAGGAACAAGAAATATACGAAATGATCACTGAACTACCGCAAATTTCTTCCGAATTTTCAAATGCATTTTCAATTATTACGTTGCAAAGAGAGCTTTGCAGCAGTAAAGAAGCGACTATTCTAACGTTAACCCAAATGCTTGAAAAATGTGTAGAACCGGATGTTATCGCTTATGTAGAAAAAATACTTCGAAAATTAGGGTGCCTAGAAATTCATTCAAAAGCAGAAAAAGCGTATGAAATTATTGCACAGGCAAACGATAAGGTCATCCTCTTCACAGAATATAAGGCTAGCCAAACTTATTTACAGGAATATTTGTGGTCGAAGGGGATTAGCAGTGTGCTTTTTAATGGTAAGTTCAGCAAGAACAAACGTGAATGGATGAAACAATTATTTAAAGAACAGGCACAAGTTTTAATAGCGACAGAGTCCGGGAGTGAAGGGATTAACCTTCAATTTTGCCATCACGTAATTAACTACGATTTGCCGTGGAATCCGATGAAGTTGGAACAGCGAATTGGACGTGTTCATCGTTTGGGACAAAAAAATGATGTTCATATTTATAATCTGGCCATTCAGAATACGGTTGAAGATCATATACTAGAATTACTTTATGCGAAAATCGATGTTTTTGAACAAGTTGTCGGCGAGCTGGATGATATATTAACTGCATTCAAAAAAACGATTTGAAGGAGGTTCTACATGGTTCCCGAGCAAATCCATTCCTATATAAGTCGATTTTTCACGGAGAACAACTGTCAAATACTATCTAAGAACAATCATTATATTGAGGTTCAGTTAACGGTTGAGATGGATAAAAAAATAATGAATCGCCCCTTTTATTGGAGTTATATTGAAAGCATTGGCGAGGTTCCCAATCCAGCACGAATTACGATGATTACAAATAAGAATAAGTTAGAGGAAGACGTTCGAGGTGAATTGGTACACATTGGGTCCCCTCGGTTAAGCCAGCTGTTTGCTGTTACAAAAGAAATGGGATCTTTTGTACAAATGTATGAACATGGAATCGGTCAAACAGATAGACAACTAATATTAACGCCTTGGTTGGGTGTGAATTATAAAGTAGCCTATTGTAGCGATCAAACGAAAGAAATGCTTTTCTCATACGGTTTAAACTTGATGACTGGTCAGGTTGTAGAGGATTTTCAGGAATCAATTTGTGAATTAAATTTACATGCAAACATACCCTCAAACACTTTTCACTTACCTTATACTATTACACCAATCCGTGCACTTGAACGATTGGAGGCGATTGTAGATAACTTCATTGAACAAGAGAGTCACGAGTGGGTTGAAAAAGCAAAAGTGAAATATAAAAAGGATAGGCTCGTACTGGAATACTTTTATGAGGGAGTAGAAGATAAACCTGAGTGTTATGAGGTTGAAAAACAGGCAATGGAACAGCAATACAAACAAGTAATTAAGATTGATATTGTAAATGGAGGTCTGTTTTATTTATTAAATGGCTCTGTTAAATAACTTTGTTGAGTGTTGATAAATTATATGTACATTCTTTGTAGAGTGGAGTGGACATCGTAAAAATATCGCTTCGGCGCTTGGTGATGGCCTCCCGTAGTAAGCCCGTCAGAAAGATCACTGTCGGTCTTACTACTTCGGCTCACACTTGTCGCTTCTGCGCTGGATCGTTTGGATTCAAGGTTAGAGACGTCGAGGTAGTGGGATAAGAGATTTTTATACACTTGCCAGTTGATTGAAGTGGAAGACGGCGACTCCGGGAGGACAGCAGGTCAGGTGAAACAACAACGGGTTGGTCCACCGGCTGCCCTCCGGAACGGGTCAGGGAAAGATTGAACTTTATTTTTCCGCTTTTCGGGTCTGAAACGGAAATCAACAGCACTATTGTTTACTAAGTATTATCCACATTATTATTTAATGATATTAAATAATGGACAACATTAACGAACTCTTGAAACGTACGTAAACATGAAATGAAGACGAATCGTCAATCATTCGTCTTCGCTTCTGAAAAGTATGCTTTTTATTTTTTACTGGATTTGTCATTTTCATTTTTAATCTCAAATTCAATACCGAATTCTCCGTTCTGTTTATGTGTTGATGATTGATTGTTACTGTTGCTGTTCTTGTTTTCTTTGTAGGTTTTAAATGGGTTATGGTTTCTCTCGTTCATTGTTTTGTTGCTGTTTTTATTATTGGTCATTAGGGTTCACCTCCAATTCTATTAATGTGCACCGTTTCGCCATTTTTATTCGTAAAGAGACAACTTTAAAGAAGTCCTTTCAAGCTTCATCTTTTAGTGAATGGGGTATAATAAACAAACAAGTTAAGTTAATTTAAAAGAAGATGCATATGAAGAGAGGAGCTTCCAATGTCACCTAATAATATAAAAGCTGAAGTAGGTTGGAATTTCAACAACACGTACAATCAACTTCCAAATCTATTTTTCAGCGAAATGAGTCCTAATTTAGTAGAAATGCCAAAGTTGGTCCTACTTAACGATGCCTTGGCAATGGAACTTGGTTTAAATCCGGAGGAACTAAAAAGAAAAGGAAGTATAGCTGTTCTTGCGGGAAATGATTTCCCTGAAGGTGCACAACCGTTAGCCCAGGCCTATGCAGGGCATCAGTTTGGCAATTTTACAATGCTCGGAGACGGTAGGGCAACGCTAATCGGCGAACAGATAACGCCTAACGGGAAACGATTGGATATCCAATTGAAAGGTTCGGGAAGAACACCATTTTCACGTGGGGGAGACGGTCGAGCAGCGCTAGGGCCAATGCTGCGTGAATATATTATGAGTGAAGCAATGCATGGACTTGGTATACCTACAACTCGGAGCCTTGCGGTTGTTACTACGGGGGAGTCCATCCTCCGTGAAACGAAATTACCGGGTGCGATTTTAACTCGAATCGGAGAAAGTCACTTACGTTTTGGAACCTTTCAATATGCCGCCAAGTGGGGGACTGAACAAGAACTTAAGGAACTAGCTGACTATGCAATTGATCGCCATTTCCCAGAAATAAAGGAAGATAAAAATCCATATTTATCATTCCTTCAAAAAGTAGAGGAGCGGCACATTTCATTAGTCGTAAAATGGCAGTCCGTAGGTTTTATACACGGAGTTATGAATACCGATAATATGACAATTAGTGGAGAAACAATTGATTATGGACCATGTGCATTTATGGATACGTACGATCCAGCAACTGTCTTTAGCTCCATTGACGCTCAAAAACGATATGCTTATGGGAACCAACCAACGATTGTTCGATGGAATTTAGCTCGATTTGCTGAAACACTGATCCCTCTTTTACATGAAGAAGAAACAGAAGCGATTCGACTCGCACAAGAAGTCATAGAGGATTTCCCTAAGCATTATCAGGTTAAATGGCTATCTGAAATGCGTTTGAAACTTGGTTTATTAATCGAGGACGATGAAGATGAAAAGCTTATAGAAGGTTTGCTTTCAATGATGAAGAAAAAGAAAGCGGATTATACGAATACATTTCGTGCGCTTACTCTTAATCAACTAGAGGACATAGCACTTTTCAAAACAGAAGAGTTTAAAGAGTGGCATGAAGCATGGAGAAATAGAGTTCGTATGCAATCTCTAACGGAAGATGAAACGTATGAATTGATGCGTATGCATAATCCAGCCATCATACCGCGAAATCATCGGGTAGAAGCTGCGCTTGAAGCAGCAATGGACTCCAATTACGAAGTACTACAGAATTTCTTGCATGTCTTAACTGACCCTTACGCATACAGTCCAGAACAAGAAGGCTACACGAATCCACCTAATCCGGGCGGACTTTATCAAACATTTTGTGGAACTTGATAGCCTTTTATTAAATAAAAAAAGCCGATTCACCTTCGCATTGAAGATGAATCGGCTTTTTAGCGTTTATTTCATAAAAGTACCTAAGAATAAAGTGATCGAAGGAATAAACGAGATGATTAGAATATCCAAGATCATAATAATTAGGAAAGGTATAATCGCCTTAACTACACCTTCAAATTTGGTTCCAGCTATGTTTGCGGCTATGAATAAGTTCAGACCTACTGGAGGTGTGATGAATCCAATTGCCAAGTTGAAGATCATAATGATTCCGAAATGTACCAAGTCGATGCCTAACGCACTTACGATAGGTACGAGGATTGGCGTCAAAATGATAATCGCAGCTGACGTTTCTAAAAATGTTCCGATGAAAAGGAGTAAAACGTTAATTATAAGTAATGCGATAATCCAGTTTTGAGTTAAACCGAGTACAGTTTCGGTTAATTCTCTTGGGATACGAGCTCTTGTTAAGTAATAGCCAAATATAGAGGCTCCAGCAATAATAAACATAATAACTGCAGAAACAACGACTGAGGAAGATAAAATCTCTACTAAGTCTTTTAATTTAATTTCTCTATAGATGAATACCCCAACAATAAGACCGTAAAATACCGCAACTACGGCTGCTTCAGTTGGTGTGAAAATTCCACCGTAAATCCCGCCTAAAATAATAACCGGCATGAGTAAAGCTAAAAATGCATCGGCGAACGCTTTTATAAACTCCATAAAAGTAAACTTTTCTCCACCGCCATACCCTTTGATAAGTGAAATAACATATACAAGAAGTACAAGTGATAAAACAACGAGTAATCCTGGAACGATTCCAGCAATGAAAAGGGAACTGATCGAGACTCCAGCAGATACTCCATATAATACTAAAGGAACGCTGGGTGGAATCATAACCCCAATTGTTCCTCCCGCAGCTTGTACAGCTGTAGAGAAGTTTTTATCATAGCCTTTTTTCACCATCGCAGGAATAAGGAGTGAACCGACTGCTGCGGTTGTTGCTGCAGCGGATCCTGATATTGCTGCGAAAAATGCACAAGCGATAATAGATACAATTGCGAGTCCGCCAGTTACACGACCAAACATGACATTCGCTAAATGAATTAACCTTTGAGAAATTCCTCCACTTTCCATTAGCTTACCGGCGAGTATAAAGAAAGGGATTGCAAGTAGTGGGAATGAGGCAACAGAGTTAAACATTCTTTGCATAAGTACGATTAAAGAAACTTGCCCATCTACTAAAAATACAATTGAAGACGCCATTCCTAATGAAACCGCTATGGGAACACCGATGATAAAAAGAAGTCCGAGCATCGCAAATAAGAGGACTGTCATTCTTCAATCGCCTCCGTCCTTAAATCCTTCACTAATAGGTGGATGAGATTGATGATTAAGAAGAGTCCACTTAGAGGAATGACCAAGTAAATCAGACCCATAGGAATTTTCATTACTGGAGATGTTTGACTCATTGATGATTGCACAAGGTCGTAACCTTGAATGATTAATATTATGTAAAATGAAAAACTTGCAATCGCTGCAATGACTAAGAATACTTTCTTAAGCGATGCTGGAAAGCGATCAACAAAAAAGTCGACCCCAATATGAGCCTTTAATGAGAGTGCATATGCTGCCCCTAAAAAAGTGATCCAAACTAGACAGTATACAGCTAATTCTTCTGACCAAGAAAGTGGCAATTCTAACACAAACCTGAAAATTACTTGAGCAAAAACAGCCAATGATAGCACTGCCATTATTACGTTTAAAAAATGTTTCATGGTAAAATTCATATATCCTACAAATTTGTCCAAGTAGATCCCTCCTCAACATAAAGAAAATTCTAAAAATTGTTGAGCCGCAGTATTCCTTTTAGGTTATCCACGTACTACTAGTTTCTAGAGTTATAAAAAAGGGAGAAGACTCTCCCTTTTTAAATGTTCATATTATTCTTGTGCAGCAATGATTTCGTTTAATAGATCTTGGTATTCAACCATTGAATAGATTGGCTTAACTGCTTCTTGGAAAGGAGCAATGTCAACATCATCAATAATTTCAACACCGTTTTCTACCAATACTTTAAGTGATTCTTTTTCCATTTCTACAATTAGATCACGTTCTTTAGAACCTGCTTTTTGTCCTTCTTCAACAACAATTTTAGCTAGGTCTTCAGGAAGCTTATCGTATGATTTTTGACTCATCATATACATTGCAACAGAGTATACGTGACCTGTTAATGTCATGTATTTTTGTTTTGATTCATATAATTTAAATTGGTCTGCAACAATTGCAGGGTTTTCTTGTGCATCAACAACACCTTGTTGTAAACCAGTTAGTGCTTCAGTCCAAGCCATAGGAGTTGGAAGTGCGCCAAGTTCCTTAAATGCTGCAAGGTGAATTTCGTTTTCTTGCGTTCTAATTTTAATTCCTTTTAGATCTTCAGGTGAATTGATAGGGTGCTTTGAGTTTGTGATGTGACGGTATCCGTTTTCTCCCCATGAAAGACCGATGATTCCGTTGTCTTTCAACTTTCCAAATAAACTTTCACCAATCTCACCTTCAAGTACTTTAACAGCAGACTCGCGGTCTTTGAAGATAAATGGAACGTCTAGTACAGCTAGCTCAGGCACAAAGTTTGTTACTGGAGCTGTAGATGACATAACTAGGTCAACAGTTCCAAGTGTCATACCTTCAGTCAATTCTCTTTCAGCACCGATTTCTGAGTTAGCAAATACTTCGATTGTTACACGGCCATCCGTACGTTCGTTAACGTTTTTAGCCATTTCAAGGAAACCAAGGTGGTACGGGTGGTCTTCAGGTAAAGAGTGACCTGCTTGAAGTGTGAACTTCTCTTCAGAATTACCTTCATCTTTTGATCCTGAATCCGTACTATCCGTATCTTTTGAATCTGAACAACCTGCAATTACAAGCATAAGCATTGCAATTACCATTAAAAAACCAAACTTCTTCTTCAACATGTACTTGTTCCCCCTAATTCTTTTCTAAATAATTGTGTTTCAACTCATTTTCCTGGATCTAATCTATTTAATGAATCCAGTACTTTCGAATTGTCTCAAGTTGCAAGGCGAATAATTGAAATGGAATCTACCTTTCAATATTTCCTTATTAAGTGCAAATCCACTTGCGCTCAATAAAAGTAATTATACTATAAGAATCAAAGATTTCAATGTATTCCTTCAATAAATACAGTAATTTTTAAGCAATTCAACTTATTTGTAACATTTGCGCTCTAATTCTATTTTATATCCCTTGAGCAGCTGTTAACTTTTTCACCGTTTCAAATAAAATATCTGTCCCTTTTGCAAGATGTTCTGCGTCGGACCACTCTTCAGGACAATGGCTAAGTCCATCCCTGCTCGGGACAAATAACATGCCACAAGCTGTAAAATCGGAAAAAACCATCGCATCATGGCCAGCTCCACTATTGATCATGCAGTTCGAAATTTCAAGAAAGTCACTTGATTCCTTTAGAAGTGAGATGACTTCTTCATTTAACTTTTTTGGAGCTACATAAAGGGGTTGCTCTACAGAAGTCTGAATTCCATTTCCATTCGCGGAGGAAATCAATTCTTTAACTTTTGTTGTAGCGTCTAGCATATATTCTTCTTGGCCCGCACGAATATCAACCGAAAAGACGACTTTTTCAGGAATCACATTGGCTCCATTTGGGAAGACACTCAGTCGACCTGTTGTGATTACAGCTCCATTTCCTATTTCAGATGCAATCCGTGGGAAGTTTGCAATGAGTTCGGCAGCAGTAACGAGTGCATCGGAACGTCGATCCATCGGTGTCGTGCCGGCATGTCCTGCTCGTCCTTGGACAGTTACCTCAAGTTGAGTAATGCCTACAATCGCTTTGACTACACCAATTTCAACGCCTTTCTCTTCTAATATCGGCCCTTGTTCAATATGGAGCTCTAGGAATGCTCGGATTGTTTCAGGGTTCCGAACCTTTTCTTTAGATGAATCAAGACCGATTTCCGCCATCGCATCGGTTGCAACGATTCCCTTAGTGTCTGTAAATGCATTGAATTCCTCATCTGAAATTAAACCCATCATTCCCCTGGACCCCATTAAGCCACCAGCAAACCGTGAACCTTCTTCTTCAATCATTGCAAGGATTTCGAGCGGATAAGTAGGTTGTAAGTTATGTTCATGGAAGAGTGCTGCAACCTCCAGGCCAACGACTACTCCTGCAGTTCCATCAAAGGCACCACCATTTGGAACAGAGTCAAAATGGGAACCGACGATGACGGAAGGTGCATTTGCAACGGAACCCTCTAATTTGCCAAATATATTACCCAGTCCATCCTCAGTAACTGCTAGTCCATACTCAACCATACGTTCTTTAATGTAAGTTCGAGCTTGTAAATCTTCTTGGCTATAAGTCAGTCTCGTTACCCCTTTGCCTGGTGTGGCTGTAAATTGACTTAATAGAGCAATGTGGTTCTCAATCCGTTTTTGATTAGCTCTCATATTTTCATCCTCCATCTATGTATCATTTTAATTTACTCAATAATTGGCTATACTACTAACAGTATAAGCATTGAATCGTATTCATACAATTCACTTTAATGAATACGTTCATTTTTCAAAATTGTATAGTATTTACTAGATTGATAGAAGTGTATCATAGTAGAATGTAGATAATGAAGAGTGAGGGGATGATGACATGTGTACGTTGTTAGATCATGAACACACCGCCTTTGTATTAGTGGATGTTCAAGGTAAATTGGCTGAAACGGTTCATAACAGTGAAGAGGTGTTGAATCAGTTAGAAATATTAATAAAAGGATTAAAGATTTTAGATATACCAATTATCTGGTTGGAACAATACCCGCAAGGATTAGGACGCACGCATGAACGAATTGCTAGACTCTTGTCGGACCTAGAACCAATCGAGAAAACAGCGTTCAATGCGTGTGAAAATGAAGAGTTTATGCATGCAATTGAAGCAACAGATTGCCAACAAATTTTAGTTGCAGGAATGGAAACTCATATATGTGCTTATCAAACGGCCATGGGCTTAAAGCAAGTTGAGTATGACGTTCAAATTATAGAAGATGCTACTTCATCAAGGACAGAAAACAACAAGAGTATCGGCCTTGAAAAATTGAAGGCGCATGGCATCTTTTCAACGAGTGTCGAAATGGTTCTATACGAACTGATGCATAGAGCTGAAGGAGAACACTTTAAGGAAATTTTAAAGTTGGTTAAGTGATTTAAAACGGGGATGGACAAGCAAGTTGAAACTCTCCATTTTCTGGTTCATACCAAAAAGAGGATTTAATTGTTCCATTAAACTAATATAGAGTACTGGAGTTACTACATAAAAGTGGTCCAAGCATAATAAAGAGGAATTCCAAAATACTAAATGAAGCTCAGAAATCCTTAATTGGAAATCTAGAGCTTCATTTTTGTAATAGACGGATGATTAACTGTTAGAAATGACTATAGTATGCACTAGGCAATGTCTGACTTTATATGATTTGCCTCACATAAACAGTCTACTAATTGTTGCACAGCCACTTCACCCGCATGCATCCATCTGCTTTTATCTTTTATTTGACCGTCTTTATCTAAAGGGGGTTGAAATTGGCTAAATCCAGTGGCGTCAATTAATGAAGAACCATCGCGATCTAAACCGATATGAACGACATGTTTAATAATATAGGGCTTTTCAAATCGAATGTACGCCTCATCTTGGTCCAATTCACCATCCAACACACGAAAGGGAATCCGTACGTAAATTCTTTCACCTTCTTCACTGCATAAAATGTGATCGAAATACCCTTTGTGATAATCCCAGTTCCCGCCAATATGGTATCCAATCTCTGAAATGCAATCTCTTACAAGGCCAAAATAAGAACTTTTTCCCTCTAACTTCGTTTCTAACTCCAACATTATTTATCCACCTCATTTAAAGTATTCTTTAATCAGTATTCACATAAATAGAATCTACATACGATTAAAATGAAGTTGGCAAATAATTCTAGTGGAAGACTTTCTTGTTGATGAATCAAGCATTAAAGGAACTCTTTTAAAGGCTTATGCTCTTGGAATAGCGAAGGCTATGTTAAAATGAAAAGAAGAAGATATTTAAAGGGGAAGTGTATATATGGTTGGACGTAATGATAGCTGTCCGTGTGGCAGTGGAAAGAAATATAAAAAGTGCTGTGCGTTAAAAAATGAAATTGAAGTGAACGATATTCATTTAGAGGAATTAGATCGAATCTTACAAGGCTTTTATGAAGTATATCCGAAACAAAAGGATGTACCGGAATATATGGAGTTAGCAAGCAAGTGGAAAAAACCTTTGTTAACGATGTTAAATGAAGAATTGATTGAAGCAGTAGTACTCGATGAATTCTTTTTTCATTACCGAAACGACATTTGGCTAGCGTATTTAGAACGAACAAATAAGAGACAAATTCGATCATCCATTAAGGAATTGCTTGAGACGTGGCAAAACCCAAGAGTTTTTATAGGGAAAGTTACGCAAGTTGATCCAGCCTATATGACTGTACAATCGATTTTCGGAGATAAAACAATCGAACTAAAGCGTGAAAGTGAAAAGCCTGTTTCCATCGGTGCACATTTGTATTGTTTCATTTTACCAGATGGTACTTTGGTTCCAAATCGGTACTTAGCAGTTTCTAGTCTAATCTTTTTTCCAGTCGATCATCAGGAAGTATTCAAAAACTTTGTGAAAAAGTATGATTCAACTTCCAATGAATCGATTGAATCCTTTTGGAAACAAAATAGCATTACCTTTTGGAAAGACATCGGAACGGACGGGTATACCGGAAGTGAATTTACAAACTTTGAAGAAGGCGTTCTTGACTTCGTGATGGACTTTTTGGAAAAACATGAACAAGTATCCGAAGATTTATTGGAGTTTGTAGAAGATTATTTAGTCGAGCTTCAACCGAATGCACGGAAAGAAGTAGCGATTGCGGCTGGAGCGATACGATACGGTTTAGAAAAATCTTATATTAAGCCACTCAATTTAACGCAGAAAGAACTTGCGGAATGGTTTGAAGTTTCGACATCATCTATGAATCGGTATTATAAAGAAATGACTTCATATGATGAGGCCCTAGTTTAATTAAATAACCTTAGATAAGTGATAAGCGTGCTTGGAAAGGTGGGATTACGATGAATATCGGAATAATAGGAACAGGCAATATTGCAACAAGTTTATTGGAGAATATATCTAAAGACAAAGGTATTGACGGTAAAGTCGTAGCGGTCTTTGGAAGAAATAAAGAAAAGGGAGAACTTTTAAAAGCCGCGTATGCAATTGAATTTTATACGGATTTCAATGCATTTATGGAGTCAGAAATGGATGTAGTTGTAGAAGCGGCAACCATTGAAGTAGTTGGCCTCTACTTAAAATGCGTTGTAGAACGTAAAAAAGACGTTGTCATAAGCAGTATTGGTGCCTTTAAAGAAGATGCCTACTTATCGGAAATGAAAAGCTTGGCGCAATCGAACGGTGTGCAAATCTATCTGCCGTCCGGTGCGATAGGTGGACTGGATTTAATCCAATCAGCAAACGCTTTAAATGGTCTTAAAAGAGTCCAAATTACAACAAAGAAATCTCCCATCTCATTAGGGTTAGAGAATGTTAGCGAAGAGAAACTGTTATTTGACGGATCGGCAAGAGAAGCAATTGAAAAGTTTCCTAAAAACGTGAATGTCGCGCTATTGCTATCGATTGCTGGATTAGGTACGGAAAAAACGAAAGTGAAAGTAATCGCAGATCCAGTGATTGAAAAAAACACGCATGTTATTGAAGCTGAAGGTGATTTTGGAAAAATGCATTTACAAATTGAGAATAACCCGATGTCAACAAATCCAAAAACGAGTTATCTTGCAGCGTTAAGTATTTTATCAACACTGAAAAACAAAGAGAATTCATTTCGAATCGGTAGCTAGTCCATTTTTTCCTCGTTAAATGATAGTTGAATGCTATATGTTTCAGTCGTAGAGACATCTCGTTTCACATGCGTCGGATTAAATACAAAAGACCAGGGCATTGCTGAAAATGGCGGTATCTCTAAAAGGAGTTCAAAGTTTTCTTCTGCAATTAAGTTTTTATGCTCATCAAGTAATTCTGCTTTGGTATTTGTAAGATGGAGTACCGTTTCAGAGTTGTTGCAAATAAAAGTTGTTGCTACAATTCCTTTATTCTTTTTTCCTTTTATTGCTATTGGACAAGTGAAACTGGCCTCCTGTTTCAGAGTACATTTGTTGAGAAGGCTTTCATACTTTAATTTTTCTTGTATGGTCAATGTTTGCTCCCAAACGGATTGATATGCTATTTGTAATGTCATGTGAATCCCTCATTTCTATTGTGAAAATACGAATCGTATTGTTCTTTCATTATACAACACTTAATAGGAACACGATTTAAATCAGCACACTTTTAGGATTTCATCTTCTAAAAGTGTGCTGATTTTTTCTGTTAGAGGAACTATTTTTCATGAAACGGGGTATAGCTTACGTATCAGTATGATTTTCAATGAATAATAGGGGTGAATGAAATGGAGTACAAAGGGAGAAGAAAAAGTTCCAATGTTGAAGACAGAAGAGGGCGAGGTGGGAAGACTCTTGTCGGAGGTGGGATTGGCGGTATCGTCTTAGTCATTATATTTACTTTAATGGGCGGGAATCCTGGTGACTTATTAGGTAATTTGGGGATGACAGATACTTCTCAAAGTATTCCTTATGAGGAGACAGAACAGGAAAGAGAATTAACGGAATTCGTTTCCGTCGTTTTAGCGGATACGGAGGAAGTGTGGTCAGAGATTTTTGAGAGCGAAGGGATGACCTATCAAGAACCTACATTGGTACTGTATTCAGAAAGTGTGCAATCGGCTTGTGGAACCGCAGGATCGTCTGTCGGTCCGTTTTACTGTCCAGGTGACCAAAAATTATATATCGATTTAAGTTTTTACCAAGACTTGAAAACGAAGTTTAATGCACCCGGTGATTTTGCGATGGCATATGTAGTTGCACATGAAGTAGGACATCACGTTCAAACACTTCTAGGTACAAGTGGCAAAGTAAATGCTTTACGAAGCCAATTGAGTCAGGAAGAATTCAATGAGTACTCTGTGAGACTCGAACTGCAAGCAGATTATTATTCCGGCGTGTGGGCGCATCATGTCCAAGGGATGAATTTATTGGAAGAGGGCGATTTAGAGGAAGCACTAAACGCAGCAAGTGCGGTTGGAGATGACACGATTCAAAAACGGGGTCAAGGCTATGTCGTTCCCGAAAGTTTTACACACGGGACATCGCAACAAAGGAAAGAATGGTTTTATAAGGGATTTGAAACAGGAACACTTCAAGGCGGCGACACGTTTGCTGGAACAGGTATTTAGAATTCGTATTTGAAAAAGCGGCTCATCGTCCATAGTGTGGGTTCATCACAAAATAGAGTGTTCTGTCGTAAAATAAAGATAGGTCAATACAACTGTTATACAATAGGTACTGATAAGAATAACTGTCATGCAACAACGTGGCAGTTATCTAAATTAGGAGGAGATTACTTATGGAGCAGAACAAACATCAAGCAGTAAAAGATTGTACGGAGTGTGGGAATAAATTTATCGAACAGCGCGAGTCAGGGCTTTATGAGTGTGAGCGTTGTATTGGTAAACATGAACATTGAAACAAAAATCTCTATTTCCTTTGAAAACAGGAAATAGAGATTTTTTCTATTTAGATTCGAATGTAACCAAGATCTACTTTTTGTATTTTGTGGAAGGCAAGCTTTTTGTACGAACAATTTCTTTGTTTTGAATTTCATCGAAATCAGGTTCTTCCCCAAACTCCGTGTTTAGGTTAGCTTCATTATATCGTTGATAAGTCCTTGAGGGTTCAATCTCTTCAGATGGTTTAAATAATAAACTTAGGCAAGCAATCCCACTTAAACCTACTAAAGCATAGACTACCCTTGACAAAAATGAGGTTTGTCCTCCAAATAAGGTTGCCACTAAATCAAATTTAAAAAACCCAATTAGACCCCAGTTGATTGCTCCAATGATGACAAGTGCTAAAGTTATTCGACCAATTGCGCTCA
The DNA here is from genome assembly GCF_054482775.1 of Sporosarcina sp. CAU 1771. NCBI lineage: Bacteria > Bacillati > Bacillota > Bacilli > Caryophanales > Caryophanaceae > Sporosarcina > Sporosarcina sp. CAU 1771. The sequence goes on from NZ_JBTLRN010000021.1 coordinate 23,896, forward strand.
TGGATGTGCACCTCCCTTTTCTAATGTTCGATTAAATTGCTAAAAGTGAATCTACAAGTGCTAAGATTCAAACTTATCTTTTACCAAAAGGGAAATAGTATACATCTCACGTAAATTAAATAAGGAGTGCATTCGCTGTTGTTTAAATGAAATTTGTATTCAGATTTATACATTAAAAGTGATGATTATTTTTAGAACAGGAATTCAATCACTTTTTTATGTTAGAATATAAAGAAGATTGTGATAGTAAAACGATTAGGAAAGAGGGGATTGAAAGTGGATTTAAAATACCCAATTGGGAAATTGCAAATTCCTGAAACAGTTACTTTAGAAAACGTTCAAGAAAGTCTAACCGAAATCGAAAGTTATGCAACAAGGCTACGTGAAACTGTAGAGTCATTAAGTGATGCGGAACTAAGTAAAACCTATCGTGAAGGTGCTTGGACAGTTCGACAGCTTGTCCATCACATTTCAGATTCACAACTAAATATGTTTCAGCGTTTGAAGTTAGCGTTAACAGATGATACACCAACTGTCCCAGATTTCAATCAGGTAAAGTGGGCTGCACTCCCGGATTCTGATCTTCCCGTTGAAAGTTCGCTTAAAATGCTTGAAGGCATTAACGAACGAGTTGTATCACTAGGGAACAATGTAACAAAAGAACAACTCGAGCGAACTTTTATTCATGAGAAAAATGGAGTTATTACAGTTGGGACAAAACTAACAAAACTTGCTTGGCATGAAGAACATCACTTAGCTCATATTAAAATTGCATTGTCAAAATAAAATAATCAAATTGAAATGGTTTATTGATATAGAGAATAAGCCATTTTTTTAATAATGAACTTAAGAAAGAGGTGCAAAGGTGCCTACAGTTAAAATAGGTGACGTGGACTTGTATTATGATGTAAAGGGTACTGGTGAAGTACTAGTTTTTACGCATGGAGCTTCATGGGATCATCGACAATGGGAACCACAAATAGAGAAGTTGTCTAAACACTACACAACCATTACATGGGATGTGCGTGGACATGGGAAATCTTCATTGCCAGAAGGTCCAGTAGACTCGGAAGATTTTATCAAAGATTTAATTGGATTACTTGAACATTTAAATGTAAAACGAGCACATCTTTGTGGTTTATCAATGGGAGGTCATATTTCACTTCAAACAGCCATAAAGCACCCGGAATTTGTTGCGTCACTAATAGTAATTGGGACACCCTTTACCAATAAATTCAATTGGTTTGAAAAAGTATTTGTTCCTATAAATCGGTGGTCAAGTAAATTTGTGCCTATGAACGTAATGGCAACAATTCAAGCAAAAATGCTCTCTAAATTCAACAGCAACAATAAACAATATATCCATGAAGTAGTTTCTTCAATGCCGTTAAAAAACTGGATACGAATATGGAATTCCGTTTCGACAATGGAAAGTGGAAGTGCATTGGATCAAATAAAATGTCCAACATTAATCCTACAGGGTGACCATGATAATATGATAGAAAGACAACAACAAGAATTGGAAAAACGTATTCCTCAATCTAAGCTCGTTTTTATCAAGAATGCCAATCATGCTACAAACCTTGATAACCCTGCTCAAGTCAACAATGAAATTTTTGATTTTTTATCCGAATTTGGAGGTTCAACTTAAGTGAAAAAAGTAGCATATGACGATTACTATGAAGAAGAAAATTATTTTGGAAATCCTTATCCTGGCCTTATTGAATATTTCACAACGTATGAACCGAAAGGAACCGTTCTAGACTTAGGATGCGGGCAAGGTAGAGACTCAATAGCTCTAGGGGAAATAGGCTACTCAGTTATTGGTGTTGATCACTCTTCTGTCGGGATAGCGCAGCTGAATGAAGAAGCCAAACGAAGAAAGATTGACGTTGAGGGAGTTGTTGGAAATGTGTATGAGTTTCCGGTACCTAAGGACGTTGATTTTGTACTGCTTGACTCAATGCTTCATTTCTATAAAAATGATTTACAAAAAGAGACCGACTTTGTACAGAAAATCCTTGTTGAACTGAGGGAAGGTGGTATTTTTGTGAATTGTATTTTAAAAGGGGAAGTACGTGAAAAGACATTGAAGGCGATTGTTCATGAGTCTCCTTACGAATGGGAAGTTCTAAAAGAAGTCTACACCGTTTACAGTGAAGCAAATTCAGAATTTCATTTCTTGGCAGTTAAAAAAGGGAAACGTAAATTATAGACGATAGTTAAATCTTTGTGATTAGAAAGGGAGACAATCTTATGACTCGACAACTCTGGATGAACCTACCTGTAAAAGATACAAGTCAATCAATGGAGTTTTTCAATCAACTTGGATTTAAGGCAAACAGACCTCCAGGAAACATTGATCAAGTGCAAGTTGTAGTCGGAGAACATAATTTCAACATTATGCTTTTTCCTAAAGAAACATTTGAAAAATTTACGAACCATGAAGTCGTTGATACGAGACTAGCGACCGAGGTCTTATTTTCTGTAGGTGCCGTGAGTAAAGAAGAAGTTGATGAAATCGCAAGGAAAGTAGTCGAGGCTGGAGGAACGCTATTTCATGAACCTGAAGATAGCCAAGGTTGGATGTACGGTTGTGGATTTTGTGATTTAGATGGACATCGCTGGAATGTGCTGTATATGAATCAAGATGAAATGCCGAAAGCATAACGGCTAAAAAATAGAACGATGGGGTGAAACTATGAAGTTAGGCGCATTTTCTGTAAGTTTAAATGTAAAAGATATCAAGATTTCAAAAGCGTTTTATGAGAAAATAGGATTTCAAGAATCAGGTGGGAATATAGATCAAAATTGGTTGATTATGAGGAATGAAAGTACCGTAATTGGTTTATTCCAAGGAATGTTTGAAAAGAACATTTTAACGTTTAACCCTGGTTGGGATCAGCATGCAAAGAATTTAGATGATTTCACTGACGTTCGAACAATCCAAAAACAGCTGAAAGAAAATGGCGTTCCATTGGTTTCTGAAACTGACGAATCAGGAACGGGACCAGCAAGTATCGTAATTGAAGATCCAGATGGCAATACGATTCTAGTAGACCAGCACAGATAAGAAAAAATGAACGCTCAGTTAATTGGATGAGCGTTCATTTCCCTATCTGCCAGACAATTTGCTTTCTTGAGGAATTCGAATCGATACGATTGTTCCTTTCCCATTTATCGAATCTATCGTTATTCCATACGATTCACCGTAATAAATCTTAATACGCTCATCGACATTTTTAATTCCAACACCGCCAAGCTTCATCCCGGTACTTTGCCTGACGTCGTCTACATCTTTATCTTCAAAACCTTCTCCATTATCTTTTACCGTTAAAACGATATCAGCCCCGATTGCTTTGGCATTAATTTCGATTAGACCCTCTCTAGAAAGACCACGAATGCCGTGGTACAAAGCATTTTCTACAATTGGTTGAAGGATAATTTTCGGAACTTCTATTTGATGTAAATGATCCTCACACTCAATCACATATGATAACTGGTCGCCATAACGTTCTTTTTGTATGAATAAATATTGACGGACATGATCGAGTTCATTTTCAATCGTTGTTAATTCTTTTCCGCCGCTTAACGAGAGCCTGAAAAAGTGAGCTAGTGACTTTGTAATATCAATCACTTTTTGACTGTCATTGAACTCGGCCATCCAGACAATCGTATCGAGTGTATTGTATAAGAAATGCGGATTGATTTGACTGTGCAACACTTTTATTTCAGAAGAACGGAGGTGTTTTTCATTTTCACGGATTTCTTGCATTAACAGTTCAATTTTTTGGACCATTTGATTGAAATGATTCGCAAGACTTTGTGCCTCGTAACACCCTTTTTCATCTATAGGGACATGGGTGAGTCCATCTTCAATTTCCTGCATCGCTTGTTCCAGTTTTTGAAAAGGTGCCGTTATTCTTCCAGCAAATATACTCACACTTAGTGCAGCAATCAGTTGAAGTACAATCCCAACGAGTAAAAAGATTTCTAGAAGTTGATTTTTAACCGCTAAAAGACTGTCCTGAGAGGAAACACCCGCGAGTACCCAGTCCGCATTTTTTAATAGGGTTGTTTGTGTATGGGTGCCTTCTTCACGATCGTAAACTTCTTTATTGGCAAGTATATTTATAAGTTCGCTTTGTTTTGTCTCGTCCATAAAGTAAGAAGGGTCCATATGGTACACGACTTGGGATTGTTCATTCATGATGAAAAAGAAACCGTTTTTCCCTAAATCCAAATTGGTTAAATAATCTTCAATGACTTGATACTCGATATCTATGAGCAATACACCAATATTATCTCCACTTGCGTCTTTTATTTCTCTACTTATGGAAATAACCCAACTGTCCTTATCCATCGAAAAGTTCTGCATGCGTGCGGATGTAAGTACAGGCATGCTTCCGCTATGAACGGCAGATGTATACCACTGCTCTTTCATCATGTCGCCCGACATACTCATCGTTAAATTCTCTTCATTGGAAATCAATTGACCGTCTTTACTAACAATGACGACCGATTTGATGAATGAATCTGACGCGACTATAGTATCGATGGTTTGCGATAGGTCGTTTTTATCCGCTGGGTCACGTTCTGAGTTCGATAAGTACGCTAGAAGCTGTGGATTTTCAGCAAGAATGCTTGAAACGGCTTTAAGGCGATCAATATAAAGGTCAATATACATGCCACTTTTCTCAACAGCTGCTTCAGTTGTTGAGACGGATTCTTTTAAGACAACTGACGAAATACTTGTGTAGAGAATAAAGCCCATAAGGAAAAGGATGATTGCGCTTGTAATTAAGTAATGCAATGCAATTTGAACACGAAGCTTTTTCAGAACATTGGATTTGAACATTTTCATAATTTGTTTTTCTCCTTAAATTGATTTGGAGATAACATAAATTTCTTTTTAAATGCAGTACTAAAATAATTAGGGTCTTCAAAACCAACTGCTGAAGCAATTTCATATATTTTCATATCTGTACTTAGCAATAAAATTTTAGCTCGGTTCAAACGAAAAGAAAGCATATAATCTTGGAAGGTTGAATCGTAAAGTGTTTTAAAAAGGGTACTCAAGTAAGAAGGATTTAAGGACAATTTCTCAGCTAAATAATTCAAAGAGAAATCGGGATTTGAAAAGTTTTGGTTAATTTCATTTTGAATTTTACTCTTATATCCTGGATCATCAGAAGGTGAAGAAGTGCGAATTAGGTTCGCAACGAGTGTGGATACTTCAGAATTTTTCTCGTCGACATGCACTTTTTGAATTAATTTTTTTAACGTATCTTCAATGTCGCTCCTGGATACCGGTTTTAAGACATAATCATCGATTCCGTTTTTTAATGCGGTTAATGCGTAGTCAAAATAATCATAGCCTGTGACGAGAGCAATTTTCACATCTGGTTTAATTGCCTTCGCAGCAATTGCAAAATCAAGGCCGTTCATTTTAGGCATATTAATGTCCGCTAAAACTAAATCGGGTTCATGTTTTATAAAAAGTTCCAGAGCCATTTCTCCGTTTGAAGCCTCGAATACTTGAGAGATTGAGAGAGCGTTAAAGTCTACAAAAGAACGGATTCCTTTAATAATGATCGGTTCATCATCGACTAAAAGCAATTTGTACATGCACTTCACCTCTCCCTTAAAATATTTCTGTTTTAATTATGAAGACTCTGTAAAATAACTCTGTTGATAGTTGATAAATTATTTGTACACTCCTTGTAGGGTGGAGTGGGAGGCATGAAAATATCGCTTCGTCAACGTTTTTTAGCATAGCTAAAATAATGAACCTTAATCGGTGATGGCCTCCCAGTAAGCTTGTCAGAAAACCGCTGTCGATCCTACTACTTCGGCTCACACTTGTCGCTTCTGCGCTGGCCAAATTGGATTCCAGGTTTTTGAAGTTTAGATAGTGAAACAAAAACTATTGCACGCTCTTAGTTGATTGGAGTGGAAGACGGCGACTCCGGGAGGGTCAGCAGGTCAGGTGAAACAACCAACGGGAGCGAAGCGAACGGGTTGGTCCACCGCCTGCCCTCCGGAACGCGTCCGTCTGAAACGGAAATCAACGTGTTAGATAAGCTAGCAGGAGAACTTTTAAATAATCTTTATCAACATTTTTATTTAACAGGGCTTAATATGAAAAAAAGGTGACAACAGCCACCTTTCCAAGCTATACCCTTATATTACGTGAACAAACGTTACTTTGCATACTCCGTAAGGTAGCCATATCCTTTGTCTTCCATTTCTTCTAAAGTGATAAAGTCAATCGCTGCACTGTTGATGCAGTACCGGAGGCCACCTCGATCTGTTGGTCCATCTTCAAACACATGCCCTAAATGACTGTTTCCTGAACGACTTCGGACTTCGACTCTTACCATATTAAAACTCTTATCTTCGTGCTCTACGATGACAGCGGGATCGATTGGATGTGTAAAACTTGGCCAACCGCATTTGGAATCGTATTTATCTGATGAAGAAAAGAGTGGTTCACCAGTTGCGACATCTACGTAAATACCAGGTTCATACGTATCCCAATATTCATTTGAATACGGAGTTTCTGTTCCATTCGCTTGAGTGACTTCGAACTGATTATCCGTCAGTTTTGCTTTCAGTTCCTCATCGCTCGGTCTTGGGTACATTGTTTCATCGATCAGACTTGGAATTTCTTGGTCCTCCAATGAATCAAATTCAATATGGCAGTACCCGTCTGGATTTTTATCCAAATAATCTTGGTGGTATTCTTCTGCGAGTACATACGCAGTTAATGGCTCAACTTGCGTCACAATCGGATCATCGTATTTCAGTTGTTCTTTTGCGATGACTTTATCAATTACTTGTTTATCGCTTTCGTTTGTATAAAAAACACCGGTGCGATAATGTTCCCCACGGTCATTTCCTTGTCGATTCAAGACAGTCGGATCGATTACGTAAAAGAAGTGGGTCAACAGTTTCTCCAAGTCAACACGTTCAGGGTCATACGTTACATGCACGGTTTCGGCATAACCTGTATTGCCTTTAATCACTTTCTCGTAACTAGGATCTTCGGTGTGCCCATTTGCGTATCCAGAAGTGGCATCCGCGACTCCGTAAATCCGCTCCATGAATGCCTCTACTCCCCAAAAGCAACCTCCAGCCAACCAGATTTCTTCAAGCTGATCGGGCTCAAACGTTAACTTTAGATTCGGGTTTTCTGGATATTTTGAAGAACTTGATGAAGTATTTTCTGTTGGATCTGTGCTGCTTGTCGAAGTAGAACTTGCTGAACATCCCGCTAGAACAATCGCCAATCCGATGAATCCGGCTATAAATTTGTATTTCATTGATTTTCAACTCCTTCTCAAACCAGTTTTACTTAAGTACGTCTTTGATTTGTTCGTTACTTAAATGCCCAGGCTGTGTTTTGATCAGTCCACCATTTTCATCAATAAAAGCGGAAGTTGGATACCCTCGCACGGAATAACTTTTTGCGACAGTGCCGCCTTCATCTAATAGAACCGGAAGGGCATCGACATTTTCAACGCCACTAATCCATTTGATAAAATCCTCTTTATTTTTTTCATTGTTATAATCGGGTGAGACAATGGTTAACACAACAAAGTCTGTGTCTTCTTCTGCGAGCATATTAATTTCTTCAAGTCCCGATAAGCAGATGGGACACCATGTTGCCCAAAATTTAATGTAAACTTTTTTACCAGCATAATCCTCAAGATTATGCATAGTACCATTTGTATCTTCTAATTCAAAAGTGGGCGCCTGATTGTCGCTACTGGTCATGTTGTCCGTTTTATCCGAAGAACTTGAGCAAGCTGACAATAATAGGAGCAGTGAAAGTACGAATAGACTCTTTTTCATCTTTATCAAACCTCGCTTTACTGTGGGATGAGTGTTACAAATAGATTTAAATTGTTCGTCATTAAGATAATACCCATGATGATAATAACGACACCACCAACAATCCGGATTTTACCCATATGTTTGTTAATTTTCTTTACTTGTTTCAATAAAATATCGGAAAAGATGGAGAGAATTAGAAACGGGATAAATAATCCGAGTGCATAAAAGGACATCAGCATTGCACCGTAAAGAGCGTGTCCGTCACTTGCGGATAAACCTAAAACAGCACCTAAGATGGGCCCAATACATGGTGTCCATCCAAAACTAAAGGTGAATCCAAGTAAATACGTGCCAAGTAAATCGCGTCGATCACTTCTTTTAAGTTCAAGTTTAGATTGACGATTTAAAAAGGAAAGTTTGAATAACCCAATTTGGTGTAACCCGAGGAGGATGACAACTGCACCACAAAATACGATGAATCCATCGGTATTGATAACGGAACCAAGTGCACCGGCACCGAAACCTAATAATACAAAGCTTGTGGAAAGACCCAATACGAAAATCGACGTCTTAAAAATTAATTTTGGTCGTAAGCTCCAGTTACCAATTGTGAAAAGTGCTTTTTGATTCGTCGTTCCATTGTCTCCTGTGGAAAGTATAGAGACATAAACCGGGAGTAAAGGAACAATACATGGTGAAAAAAAGGATAGGATACCAGCGAAAAATACGGTGCTTATTAAAATTTGCTCTGTAATCATAGGATTCGAACACCACCGTTCTTTAATCTATCTTAATTGTAAAGCGAAAACCGAAGAAACACTATAGATTCTAATTGTGTAAACCTTAGATTTGATTTGATAGAAGCAGCCCGTACGTGTTTTAATTAAGGAGAAATCAAAAAGTAGGGGGATTCAATGGGAGAAAAATTACCAGCACTATATGACATTGTTATGAAGCCGCTTGAAAAAGCTCGATTAACTAAAATACGCAAAAAACTAATTCAAAAGGCGGAAGGAAGAGTGCTCGAAATCGGTTCAGGTACTGGCATAAACTTTTCACATTATACGAATGCAACTCAAGTAGATGCGATTGAACCTAGCACATTAATGAGTGATCGGTCGATGAAACGTCTTAAAGCAGCAGAAGTACCGATCGAATTGCATACAGTATCAGCCGAAGAGCTTCCATTTGAAGACAACATGTTCGATACGATTGTTGCAACGCTCGTATTCTGTACAATCCCAGATCCGGTCAAAGCGTTAAATGAAATCTACCGAGTAAGTAAAAAGGGAGCGAAGTTTTATCTAATCGAGCATGTTCGCATGGATTATAAAGGCATTGGAAAAATTCAAGATGTGCTGACACCGGTTTGGAGAAAAGTCGCGGATGGTTGTCATTTGAATCGCGATACGCTTGCTCTTTTAGAACAATCAAGGTTTACAGTTAGAGAAGTAGAAACATTTTATGGAAAACTGTTCCTGCATATAGAATGCATAAAAAAGGTATAGGTTATTTCCATTAATTTAAGAGACTTGGAATTGAAGTACTAACAAACAGCGTAATTTTCGTGTTAGTTATTTTTTAAGATGTACTATTGGAAGTAGCTAGTAGAATAGTATTGATGGATGTAATAATTTATTGAAGCTCAATAAGATTGCCAGAAAGTTTAGATGATTAATAATACCTAATAAGTTAAACTGTAATAAAATATTGAATTGAGGTGTTGAAATGAATCAGAGATTAAACGAGTACAACCAACCAATTGGTGAGGATTTGTCCAATTGGCAGAAAGCAAAATTTCCATCTGATATGAATTATATCGGAGAGTATACGCTTGTCACTAGATTTTCGCAAACACATACCAAGGAACTCTATAACGCTTATAAAAATTCACACCCTAGTAATTGGACTTACCTCCCCGAGGAACCACCTCACACGTATGAAGAATTTGAACAGACATTATTTAGGAAAATAGAAAGCGACACACATGTCTATTATACCGTGTTAAGCAAAGAGACAAACAAACCGCTGGGAATCTATAGTTTAATGAGGATAGATCAGGATAATGGGGTAATTGAAGTAGGTAATGTTAATTTCTCAGATGCATTAAGAAGAACAAGAATATCTACAGAAGCCTACTATTTATTAGCTAAGTATGTATTTGAAGAACTCCAATATCGGCGTTATGAATGGAAATGCGATTCCCTTAATGCCCCTTCTATCAAAACAGCAAAACGTTTAGGTTTTAAGTATGAAGGAACCTTCAGAAATGCCGTTATCTATAAAAAGCGCTCAAGAAACACCAGCTGGTTTTCAATGCTATTGGAAGAATGGCCGCAAAATAAAAGAGCTTTCACTCAGTGGTTGGCAGAGGAGAACTTTGATGACAAAGGTGTTCAACTTCAAAGATTAGAAACATTTAAGCAATAAGAACGAAATTACCTGCTTATTTATTAAAACAATCGGGCGCAAGTTGTACCAGAAATTCGTTATTATGTTGTGGATTGCATTTCTGGTACATGTGGGGAAATTAAATGTAAATAAAACGACTTATCGAATGATAAAGTGATAGCTTGTATTATGAATTCAATTAAAAGTTTTAGGAGGCGATAAAGTGTATTCTTCAGAAGAAACTATACTAGAGCTAACAAATAGGGAGCAATGGTTAGAGGCATTTCCTGTTATGAATCAGTTACGTACTGACTTAAACGAAGAGACATATTTAGAATTACTCAACGAAATGATGAAAGATGGATATTTATTGTATGGATTATATAAGGATAAGCAAATAGTTTCCTTAGTTGGCTTTAGTTTGAGGGTTAATTTTTACAGTAAGCGTCACGTTTTTGTTTATGATCTTGTCACCGATTCTGCTTACCGTTCATATGGATTTGGTGAGAAGTTACTAAATTATATACATAAGTGGGCTAAAGAAAATGATGCCTTGTATGTAGCATTAGAATCTGGGGTTCAGAGAGAAGCAGCGCACCGATTTTATGAAAAGAAACTTGATTATGATAAATGGTGCTACTCTTTTAGAAAAACGCTTTAATGAATTATAATGAATCTTTCAATTACCGTGTGCTTGATTAGATAATAAACGATTGCGTCCATATAATGTGATCACTAAATTTGTATAGGCCGTGGGTAAGCAATTGAAAAGATATACTGTGAAATGCTGAATTTATTTCAGCGTTTTTTTGTGTGAATTGTTAGGGATGAAAATCTTTGATTGATACGAAAAACATTCGGAAATACTATATCGAACTCTTCAATTCTATGCTACGATTGGATGCGTTATCTTTAAACTAGGGAGCGTAGAACTATGAATTTTAGAACATACATCAATAAACATCGTTTTTGGGTACTCGTTCTTATCGTCTTTATATCAGGATTTTCTCAAGGAATGCTATTGCCTCTTATTTCTACGATTTTTGAGAGGGATGGTGTTTCAAGCACACTGAACGGTTTAAATGCTACAGCGCTATACATTGGGATTTTACTCGTTTCCCCATTTATGGAGGCCCCCCTTCGAAAATTTGGTTACAGACCAACAATTATATTTGGTGGCGTCCTCGTAATTGTATCGTTACTGTCATTTCCTCTTTGGAAAAGCATCGTTTTTTGGTTTTTCCTACGCTTACTTATCGGAATTGGGGATCATGCACTTCATTTTTCAACCCAAACATGGGTGACAAGTACGTCTAAGCCGGGCAGATTGGGTAGGAATATTTCAATCTATGGTTTATCCGTTGGAGTTGGATTTGCGGTAGGACCTTTATTTGTTCCTCTAGTTGATGTATATGAAGGATTACCCTTTATTGTTTCGGCAGGAATGAGCTTACTTGCATGGGTTCTTGTTTTTGCTTTGAATAATGATTTCCCAGATACGTTAATCGGTGAAACCGGTCAAGTGAGTTTTACATCTCGGTTTAAAGCTACGATGATTGTCTCTTGGATTGCTTTTTTGGGTCCGTTTGGCTACGGTTTTCTCGAGTCCTCGCTGAATTCGATGTTTCCAATTCATGCGCTTCGGAGCGGCATCCCGTTATCGATGGTGTCGCTGATCATCCCAACATTTGCAGTAGGGGGGATTATCTCGCAAATTCCACTAGGTATTCTTTCTGACCGGGTTGGAAGAAAGCCTGTCTTGCTACTTGCTTTTGGAGGGTCTAGCCTTGCGTTTATCGGTGCTGGGTTTATGGGTGGAAATGCGGTTGGATTAATGGCTATGTTCTTTTTTGGCGGTATGTTCGCGGGGTCAATTTTCTCACTAGGTATTGCTTATATGTCTGATTTAACCCCGAAATCACTATTGCCCACAGGGAACTTATTATGTGGAATCTTTTTTAGTATAGGGAGCCTTACTGGACCGATTTTAGGTGGGTATATATTGGAAGTGAAAAAAGATTTTAATTACTTATTCCTATTTCCTATATTTTTAGTAGTGTTATTCATTATTACTTTAATAGGAAGACCGAACAGAAAAGTGGAGCAAGTTGGCTAGATTATGGAGTGTTCGATAGTTCCAAAAAAATCACTTTGTCTATATGACTCTTACAGAAGTAAAGCTATTAACTTGAATTGCTATTCAGACTATTGATAGACTTGATAGAGTATTGAAAGGAGTGTTTTGCTTTGAGTTCAAGTATTCCAGAGATTACGCTAAATGATGGCTTAGTAATACCTGCTATTGGGTTTGGTACGTACAGCTTGAATGGAAATGAAGGCGCTAACGCAATAACGAGTGCAATCGATGTAGGTTATCGGTTGATTGACTCTGCCTATAATTATGAGAATGAAGGTACGGTGGGGGAAGCGATACGCAGAAGCTCAATCCCCAGAGAGCAATTGCGAATTACTTCGAAGTTGCCAGGTCGATATCAGGCTTATGATAAAGCGGTTACTACAATCCAAGAATCGTTATATCGTGCGAATTTAGATTACTATGATTTGTATCTGATTCACTGGCCAAATCCTAAGCAGGATACTTACGTGGAAGCTTGGCAAGCATTAATTGATGCAAAGAAGTTTGGACTCGTTCGTTCGATCGGTGTCTGTAATTTCTTGCCGGAGCATTTGGAACGATTAGAGAAGGAAACTGGTGTCAAACCAAGTTTAAATCAAATTGAATTGCACCCGAATTTTAATCAGGAAGAACAACGAAAATGGCATGAAGAAAATAACATCTATACCCAGTCGTGGAGTCCAATTGGGCGAGCGGGAGATATATTAAATAACGAAGCCATTCAGATGATTGGAAATGAGCATAACAAGACGATTTCGCAAGTGATTTTACGCTGGCACTATCAACTTGGTGCGATTGCAATTCCAAAATCATCTTCAAGAGCACGTCAACTTGAAAATTTATCGATATTTGATTTTACATTGAGTGAAGTAGAAATGAATGTGATTTCGGCACTATCTCGCGCAGATGGAAGAATTCAAGACCAAGATCCAGCAGTCTATGAAGAGTTTTAACTAGGTCCAGTTGTCAATCACTGTCAATAGACGAAAAAAAGAGCGGCCAATTGGCTGCTCTTTTTCACTTCAAATTTATTTCGGTAAAAATATTTCGCCTTCTGGACCTAATGGAATTCCAAGTAAGAACCAAACAGCGAAGAGGACAATCCACATGATACTAAATGCGATTGAGTAAGGTAATAAAGATGTCATTAATGTACCGATACCGAGTTTAGGATCATACTTTTTAGCAAATGTTAACACAATTGCGAAGTACGCTAGCATTGGTGTAATTGGGTTAGTAATTGAATCCCCAATACGGTAAGCCATTTGAGTTACAGCAGGGCTGTAGCCTAAAATCATAAACATAGGAACAAATACTGGAGCTAGTATCGCCCACTTAGCAGAAGAACTCGCTATTAAGAAGTTAATTAGTGCCGCCACTATAATGAAACCAATGAATAATGGAACACCTTTTAATCCGATTGCTTCAAGAGTTTCTGCCCCTTTAATCGCTACTACTGGTCCTAAGTTACTCCAGTTAAAGTAAGCAATCATTTGTGCTGCTACGAAAGCAATTACGATATACATTCCCATGCTTGACATGGATTTAGCTAAATGCTCAGCGAAATCTTTTGAGTCTTTAATAACGCCCACAATTCTACCGTAAATGATCGCTGGAACTAAGAATAAGATCATCATTAGAGGAACTAAGCTATCCATTAATGGAGAAACAGTTAACGAACCTGTTTCTGGATGTCTAAATAGACCATTTTCAGGAATTGAAAGGCTTAGAACAATAATTGCAAGGACCGCTACTGAAATACCAGCCCATTTGAGACCTTTTAGTTCGATCGGTTTAATCGGTTCAATCGTTTCTACAGCACCTTCGTACTTTCCAAGACGGGGTTCTACAATTTTAGTTGTAACTAAAACTGCTACTGGGATTAATACAAATGTTGAAGCTACTAGAAAATAGTAGTTCATCGCCGGGTTGGCAATATAAGATGGATCAATCATTTGTGCTCCCGTTTGTGTGAACCCAGCAACAAGTGGATCGAGTAAACTTAAAATTAAGTTGGCACTAAATGCACCCGCAACGGAAGCGTAAGCGGCAGCTAGTCCTGCGATCGGGTGACGTCCTAAGGCAATAAAAATCATTGCAACAATTGGAGGTAAAACGACCATAGCAGCATCCGCAGCCGCGTTTCCTACAATAGCAACTAGCACTATCGTTGGGAGGATAATCTTTTTTGGAGCGCTTAAAATTGTCTTTTTCATAACTGAGCCAATTAGCCCTGTAGATTCTGCAAGCCCCACTCCGAACATAACGACTAATACTAATCCGAGTGGTGGAAAGCTGGTGAAGTTCTTAACAAGGTTCGTTAAAATCATAATCAAACCTTCACCGTTTAATAGATTAATAACCGCGATTTCTTCCCCATTTCCAGGGTTTACAGCTTTTGTTCCTAATAAAGAAAAGATGGTAGAACATACTAAAATAAGTGCAGCAATATAAACAAATAACATAACCGGATCCGGTAATTTATTACCGTATCTTTCAACAAAATCTAAAAACTTATTAAAAAATCCGCGTTTCTTACCATTATTCTCTTCAATTGTATTCGGTGAACTCATTTATTCCTCCCCCTTACTATTCTATTTTTTAGACTTGATTCAAGCTTGTCTAACAGATAGATTACTATTGATATTGCAAACCGTCAAATTATTCTAAAGAATTTTATAACTCTGAATAAACGTAAAACCACTCACACCTCCCGGAAGTTGATAGTTTATTCTTTATCTTTACATAAGTTCAACAGTTTGCTATTTTAGATGAGCGAGCAAAGATCTAACAAATGTTAAGATTGAATTTAATTTATATATTAACTTATTAAAGAGTATATTACTAGGGGGAATAAAAATGACAAAAGAGACAAAAGAAGTGTCTGCAGAAAATCCGTTTGCAAATTATCCACAACAACCTCATGGTGGTAAATTAGTAGACAAGGTGATCGTAGGTAAAGAGCTAGAAAAAGAATTAGAGAGAGCAGAGCAGTTGCCAAAAATTATGATTGATATGGAAGCTGTCATTACAATAGAAATGATTTCAACAGGTGTTTTATCACCAAATGAAGGGTTCATGAATGAGCTTGATTATAAGTCAGTATTAGAAAATGGTCGACTGGAAAATGGTCTTGTTTGGCCAGTACCCCTTAGTTTTGCTCCGACAGGAAAAAGAAATTCGACAATTGTCCAATCGCTCTCAGTTGGAGATGAAGTAGCACTTGTTAATGAAGATAATCTACCGATTGCAATTTTACACTTGAATGATATTTTTAGTTACGATAAGGAATATCGTGCATCTCATCTCTTTGGAACAACGGACCGAAATCATCCAGGAGTAGACTCCATTTACAGAAGAATGGGGGATGTCGCACTCGGAGGCCCATTAAAGCTTCTTCGTCGATTGGACTGGGGACCGTTTGAAAAACTACGTTTGGAGCCAAAAGATACGTGGCATGATTTTTATGAAGTAAAGAAATTTCGTTCCGCTGCAGGCTTTATCACAGGAGCGAATCCCTTGCACAGAGGTCACGAGTACATTCATAAAAATGCTTTAGAAGAGATTGATGGTTTGCTCCTTCAACCTTTGGTGGAAATGGCAAAGCGTGAGTACACACGACATGAGTTTCGGATGTTGTCATACCGAAGTGTATTAGATACGTATTATCCGAAGGGGAGGTCAATATTAGCTCCGCTCCGGGTAACCTACATCTTTGCGGGACCACGTGAAACGGTCCTTCATGCGTTAATTATGAAAAACTACGGTTGTACACACGCTTTGATAGGCCGGGATCATGCGGGAATAGGAGATTACTATGATAAGTATGCGAGTCATACGATTTTCGATCAATATGATCCTGAAGAGCTTGGAATTGATATACGACTTTTCCATGAAGTATTTTATTGTACAAGATGTGATAGCCCAGCTACAGGCCAATCCTGTCCACATGATGAACAATTTAGAATAAATATATCTGGAACGGGTATTCGTGAAATGCTTCGACACGGCATAATGCCACCTAAAGAAATTGTCCGACCTGAATCAGCACGCATTGCAATTCAAGGGATTCAACCGAAAGGTCTTGATGAGAATTTTGAAGCGATTTCACCGGTTGGAAAAACAATTAAAAGTATTTTCCCGTTCTATTTAGAAAGAATGCGACTCGGTGGCCGAAAGCGCATAGTGCCTTTAACAATCGAAGAATTAACTACTATTGATTTAGAAGAAGTGAATTTAGACGTTCGTTCGAATGCAGATCGCGTGTATAGAGAAGTTTTTGAGGAATTTAGCAGCATGACAGATACGAATCGGAATCTACAACCAGAATGGATCACAGATGCTCGTGAAGCTGCGCGTAGTCATCAGGAAATGGTTATTCAAGACTTGGAAGAAAAAATTGAACTCGCTCCTGAAACAGCTTCTGATGAATTTATGTATCAGGATAAAAAAGAATCCGAAAAAGAACTTGAAGTTGCAAAGAAGGTTTTGGAAGATATTCCAGTAGCTCTTCGAACTGGAGATATGGCGTATAGAACTTGGAATGTATTACCTTATAAACGTTACCGTGGCAGCGATGAACCGAACGAAAAATAATTAAAAAGATTACCATTCGTCTAAACAGTTATTTTGTTTAGATGGATGGTTTTTTATTTGCATTGGAATAAATAAAGAAATTACTATTAATACTAATGTATCCCTTTACCGATTATTGGCGAATGAAGAAATATCTACAAAGAAATTGTCATAATATCTTACGATTCATTTGCAAAGTGTGGGGAATTTCATGTTATAATACTTTTTGAATGATAACAATTAATCGGAATATAGATCGTTTTACTTAGAAACCAATGAACGGGAAGATATTCAAACTTTAAGGAACGGGGAAGATGTTGTTTGCTACATTATGAAATACATGAACTAAGTCCAACGCATGAATGGGTTGTATTTCTTCATGGTCTTGGAGGAAACTCGAACATTTGGTATAGGCAAGTTAGGGAATTTAAAAAGCATTATAATTTACTTTTTATCGATTTAAAAGGGCATGGCGGATCTCTAGACTATAAACCAGAACGTTTAAAATACACGGCAAAAGGATTAGTTGAAGACGTACTGGGTGTCCTCGATTTCTTGTCGATTAAAAAAGCTCATTTTGCAGGAATCAGTCTAGGAACGGTTGTCCTTCACAGCTTACATATCTATGCACCTCACCGAGTGATAAGCATGGTTTTAGGTGGGGCAATTATTCGCTTTACAAAACTTGCACGGGTTCTATTAAAAACGGGGGACATGATTAAAGGATTTGTTCCATATATGTGGTTATACAAATTATTTGCATGGATCCTTATGCCGAAACAACATCATAAACAATCACGAAATTTATTTATTACAGAAGCAAAGAAACTACGTAGAAAAGAATTTATTAGATGGTATAAGTTTGCTTTTAACGTACCTTCTATTTATCCGCAAATCGATACAAGCAAGAATTTAATTCCAAAAGTCTACATTATGGGGGACCAAGACTATATGTTTATCGGTCCAGTAAAAGAAGATACAGCTTCAGATAAGGCTGCAACTTTACACATTATTGAAGAATGTGGACATGTTTGTAATGTTGAAAAATACCGCGAATTTAATCGAGTAGCTATTCACTTTTTGCAGGAAAATGGACCTGAGAACCAGCCAGCTACAAAGTCAGTAGATTCAAAGCGAACGAGTGCTTAATTAGGTAGTCATTGAATGAACCAGCTTTTCCCTTTTGGGGATTAGCGGTTCATTTTTTCATTTTGATTGTTATAGAAAAAGAGACTTGTATATATAAGTGTATAGTTATATGCTTATTACTGTATTTTAAATGGAGGAATGAGAGATGGACAAGTCCGAAACAATCGATATTCATCGCGCGTCACAATTACTAAAGTTACTTGGAGATCCAACGCGTTTGACGATGATGAAGTTACTCAAATCACATGAATGTTGTGTTTGTGAATTTGTTGAGATTTTTAAAATGAGTCAACCGGCAATTAGCCAGCATTTGCGAAAGCTTAGAGACATTGAATTAGTTAAAGAACAACGAAGAGGGCAATGGATTTTCTTTTCCATCAATCAAGATCATCTTGACTATCCATTTGTCGAAAGTATCCTTTTGCATCTTCCAGATCAGACGGATTCGATTACTGAACTGACAGCACAAGGGCTTCGTGTTTGCTGCGAGTAGGGGGGAATAAATACAATGATTTCAGTTCTTACAGCTTCATTAATCTTCATAATTACTCTTGTATTTGTAATATGGCAGCCTAAAAATTTATCGATTGGTTGGTCTGCATCAATTGGTGCAGTCGTTGCTCTGTTACTCGGCGTTGTAAATTTTCAAGATGTCCTTGACGTAACAGGAATTGTTTGGAACGCAACCCTCGCTTTCATCGCAATTATAATCATATCTTTAATTTTAGATGAAATCGGATTTTTTGAGTGGTCGGCATTACATATGGCTCGATTAGCCAAAGGTAGCGGAATTCGTATGTTTGTGTACGTTAGTCTTTTAGGGGCAGTCGTTGCCGCATTGTTCGCAAATGATGGAGCGGCGCTAATTCTTACACCAATCGTTCTTGCAATGGTACGAAATTTGAATTTCAATGAAAAGATGATTTTCCCATTTATCATTGCAAGTGGATTTATCGCCGATACGACTTCACTGCCATTAGTAGTGAGTAACTTAGTCAATATTGTTTCGGCAGACTTTTTTGGAATCGGTTTTGTAGAATATGCATCACGAATGATTGTACCTAATTTATTTGCATTAGTTGCGAGTATCTTAGTGTTGCTGCTCTTCTTCCGGAAAAGCATTCCTAAGAACTATGAAGTTGCAGATCTAAAACGACCGAAAGATGCCATTAAAGATTTGAAAATGTTTCATCTGGCCTGGGTAATCTTAGGTGTCCTCCTCGTCGGGTACTTCTCAAGCGGACTGACCGGACTTCCTGTTTCAATTATTGCTGGGATTACAGCTATATTCTTTATGATCATGGCACAAAGGAGTCCTGCGGTTGAAACGAAGCAAGTGCTAAAAGGCGCGCCGTGGGCTATTGTGTTCTTCTCGATAGGGATGTATGTTGTCGTTTATGGACTTCGAAACGTTGGGTTAACAGGTGTCTTAGGTGATGTTATTCAATTGGCAGCCAATCAAGGACTTTTTGTAGCAACGATTTCGATGGGTTTTATAGCAGCAATCTTGTCGTCACTCATGAACAATATGCCTACCGTTATGATTAACGCATTGGCAATATCAGAAACGACTACGACAGGTCCAATTCGTGAAGCGTTAATTTATGCGAATATTATCGGCTCGGATTTAGGTCCCAAAATCACACCAATTGGATCTTTAGCGACGTTATTGTGGCTCCATGTTTTATCCCAAAAAGGTGTGAAAATATCTTGGGGAAGTTACTTTAAAATTGGAATCATCCTAACGGTTCCTACGCTCTTAATTACACTTATTGGACTTTATTTATGGTTGTCATTTATTCAATAAATAATGAAAAAGGGGATGATCAGTATGACGAAAAAAACACTTTATTTCTTATGTACAGGGAATTCGTGTCGTAGCCAAATGGCTGAAGGTTGGGGAAGAAAGTATCTTAGTGAGGAATGGCAAGTTCTTAGTGCTGGGATTGAAGCACATGGTGTCAATCCGAGTGCTGTGAAAGCAATGAAAGAAGCAGGAGTCGATATTTCAGATCAAACATCGGACATTATCGATTCGGAAATTTTAAACAACGCCGATTTCATCGTCACACTTTGCGGAGATGCCGCGGACAAGTGTCCTATGACGCCGCCTCATAGTAAACGTGCGCATTGGGGATTTGATGATCCAGCGAAGGCAGAAGGCTCAGAAGAAGAGGAGTGGGCCTTCTTCCAACGTGTCCGAGATGAAATTGGCGCTCGGATCGAACACTTTTCTAAAACAGGTGAATAAGCAAACAAAAAGTAGCGTTGTTAGTAAAACGCTACTTTTTGTTTGCAGTTTATGATTAAATCTCTACTTTTTTCAGACTATTCATAGACGATGTAGTAAGAAACTCTGGGGAATTGGGGTTAAACTCATCCCAAGAACTTATTTCGTAGGTTGGTTGAACTGTCGTGGTATTTTCCTTCTTATCCCGATTAAACCAACACGTATCGATACCAAAATTATTCCCACCTTGAATGTCTGACGACAGAGA
Organism: Sporosarcina sp. CAU 1771; assembly: GCF_054482775.1. Taxonomy (NCBI): domain Bacteria; kingdom Bacillati; phylum Bacillota; class Bacilli; order Caryophanales; family Caryophanaceae; genus Sporosarcina; species Sporosarcina sp. CAU 1771. The sequence continues at coordinate 44,485 of NZ_JBTLRN010000021.1, forward strand.
ATCGCCAATCATTAATACTCGGGATGTATCGGTAATGTTGAGCGCATTGAACGTATATTCGAAAATCTTCGGATCCGGTTTTTGCGTTCCAGTTTCCTCAGATGTAATAATCACCTCAAACGTATCATGCAAAACAGAACTTCCGATTCTCTCATTTTGAACATCTGTAAATCCATTTGTTAAAACAGCTAATCTACACTTTGAAACTCGGTCTAACATCTCTAAGACCCCATCAATCATGTGAACTTCTTTTCCTAAGTTATCTATATACATTTCCCCGAAACGTTCTGGGTCTATATCCAGTTCATGTTCTAAAAATAATCGTCTGAACCGTTCAGACTTCAAGTTAGATATTGAAATTCGACCCATTTCTAAGTCATTCCATAAAACTTTGCTAATTGCCTTATAACTCTCTCGATACATTTCTAATCCATTTGGTAATTCAAAGGATTGGAATGTTTGGTCGAGCGCATTTTTTTCTGCCTCATTAAAGCTGAAAAGTGTGTCATCTAAATCAAATAACAAAACATCGTATTTCAATTTGGGTATCATCCTTTTTATCTATGTCTAAATATAGTTTACCGAGAGGGATAGAAAATTACAATCGATTCAAACGTTTTCTACCCAATTCTAAGTAGAGCGATAAAGTGATTGATATAAATATAGAAAAGAAAGATTCGGAAATAGTTTAGGTGAAAAGTCAATATGTGTTTCTGAATAGTAATACTGAAGTAATCAAGAGATTATCTAAGGTTTATAATAAAGGAAGTTTCTAAGTGGATGTTCTAAATTGATAGCAACATCAGGATAGGAATGACTTGTAAAGCAAATCTAGTAAACTTGTGAACAAAGTATGACGAAAAAGTATTGACAATTTATTTGCTCTATAATATTCTGATAATAACTTAAGAAAACGTTTTCGTAAAACGTTTTCTTAGATTACTTAGAAATAGGGTGAATGGCGATGGGTAAAATAACGATTAAAGACATCGCAAAACTGGCCGGAGTTTCTATTACTACGGTTTCTAGGGTTTTAAATGAGAAAACAGAAGGCGTATCGAAGCAGACACGTGAAAAAGTGTTGAAAATTATTGAAGATATTAATTTTCAGCCGAATCAACTTGCTCGTGGACTCGTTACAAAGCGCTCAAAAATGATTGGGCTAATCGTTCCGAATATATCGAACCCTTTCTTTCCTGAACTTTGTCGGGGAGCAGAAGATGCAGCAAACGAAGCCCAATATAGTTTGATTATTTGTAATTCAGATGATCAATCGAATAAAGAAGAGCATTACATTCGGCTTTTAAGGGAACAACAAGTTGATGGTGTTCTTCTTTCGAGTAAAGACAAATTATCTGCAAGTAATGAAGAAATACTTTCATCCAGTAAGATGCCATTTGTCCTCTTAGATCGAGGCGGCGAAGTGAATGAGCATTCGGGAATTTTTTTGGATAATGAAGTAGGGGGATTCCTAGCAGGCAAGCACTTAACGGATTTAGGACATCGGGATATTGCTTGTTTAATTGGTCCTTCTGAAATTCAAAATGTAACAAATCGTCTAACTGGTTTTCGTCGAGCACTGAGTGAAGCAGGGGTTGCATTAAACGAATCAAATGTAATTCAAGGAAATTTTCAAATGGATCATGCTTATGAAAATATGAAGAATTTTCTAGAAGCGAATCGAGTTACTGCTGTTTTTGCTTGTAATGATTTGATGGCTTGTGGTGTTTATCAAGCAGCCCATGAACTAAATATCCAAATACCAAACCAGTTATCTGTAGTGGGATTTGATGATATCTCACTTGTTAATGCCTTAGTTCCTAAACTAACTTCTGTACGACAAGAAACGTACGAGATGGGTAAAAAAGCGGTCGAGTTACTTATTGAACAAATTGAAACAGATAAGAAACAAGCAATACTATTCACGCCGACACTTTCTATAAAAGAAAGTACAACGAGCTTAAAAGGAGCCCCTATTCATGAAAATACCAGTAATTATTGATTGTGATCCAGGAATTGATGACGTAATGGCGCTAACACTTGCTTATGCACATCCAGAATTAGATGTTCGTCTGATTACAACGGAACCAGGAAATCAAACACAAGCGAAAACACTTTATAACGCGAGAGCTTTTTTAACGTATATTCAACAAGATGTAGAAATTGCAAAAGGGTTGGATCAACCAATCTTCAGAAGATTACAGGTCGCTGCCGAAGTTCACGGTGAAAGCGGATTAGGAAACGTAGAATTCCCTGAGCCGACATTACAAACAAGTAAACGCTCAGCAATCGAAGCGATAAAAGAAACGCTTTTAGAAAGTGAAGAACCTATTGTTCTAATTGCAACGGGTCCACTTACGAATATCGGGGCACTCTTACTTGCACATCCTGAGGTAAAATCAAAGATTAAGTACATTTCTTACATGGGCGGCGCAGCTGTAGGCGGAAATATGTCGCCGACTGCAGAATTTAATGTGTATGTGGATCCACATGCAGCCCAAATTGTTTTTGCGTCCGGTGTACCAATCGTAATGAGTGGTCTCGATGTCACGCATAAAGCATATGTAACATTAAGTGAACTTGATAAAATTGAAGCCATTGGAACTGACTTTGCGCAAAAGATCGGGACAATGCTTCGTTTTTATATTAATGCAGCTAAGAAAACAGGCTTTCATGAAGAAAACTTTGAACATGTGATTCGTTTGCATGATTTGTGTGCGGTTTCATATGTGTTAACACCAGAGTTGTTCGATGGAGATGACTGTTATGTAGAAGTTGAACTTGAAGGGAGGCTTACTTCCGGGACTACCGTTGTAGATTATGATCAAAAGACAGGGAAAGATCATAATGTAAAAGTACTTCATTCCGTAAATAGAGAAGCATTTGTAGAGCAATTCTTCAATGCGGTTCAAAAAATTAGTCAAGCAATCAACTAGCTAGCAGTTAAGTTGACAATTAGAGGAGGAGAAAAGAATGAAGCGAAGTTTTAAAGATGACTTTAATTTGATGGCAATGTTACTTATACCAATTGGTGTTGCAGTGAACCTTGTAGGTTTTCAACTAGCCAACGTTTTACGACTTCCGGTATTTTTAGATACAATCGGTACAATCTTGATAGGTGTTATCGCAGGTCCATGGGTTGCACTACTCGCAGGTCTTATAACTAATTTAATTAACGCTATTTTTAATCCCATTTACTTGCCGTATGCACTTACTTCAATGGCAATCGGTGTCGGAGTCGGATTTATGTCTAAGTATGGTTTGTTTAAGACAATACCTAAAACTGTGCTTGCAGGATTTTTCGTTACTTTAATTGCAGTTGCGGTTTCTGCTCCAATTACTGTTTTAGTGTTCGGTGGAGCAACTGGTAACACTTCTTCACTTATTACAGCTACATTTTTAGCAGCAGGTCAAGAACTTTGGACAGCGGTCTTCTCATCTTCATTTATAACGGAAGTTGCCGATAAAGTTGTCTCAGTACTAATTGTTTACGGAATCGTAAAAAAGATGTCGGACCGTTACTTATCGAAAATGAATTACGGGGAACTATATATGAAACGCGAAAAACGTAAGTAAAGCACACACTCCTTTCGTTCACTTGGGTTCAACTGAAAGTGAGCGAAAGGAGTCTATTTATTCTTAGGAGTGATCAACATGAAAGAAAATGCAATTTTACAGCTCCATCCGATGACGAAATTTTACTTTGCATTATTTGTTACAGCAGCCGTTTTAATAATACCGGGCTATGTATTTTCATTTTTATGGTTTCCAGTACTGCTACTCATCGCTGTCATTGCAGGGGTTGCAAAAGAATTTTCGAGCATAATTTTAAAAGCATTGGTATTCCTTCTGGTAATTATTTTCCTCATGCAGTTATTTTTCTATCCAGGTGAAGAGGTCATTGGGGAGTGGTGGATTCTTCAGATGACACAAGAAGGATTTAACTATGGTTTAATATTAGCCTCTCGGATATTGGCGATTGGTTCTGCGTTCATTTTATTTTTCCGAATTACCGAAGTTCGAGATTTTGTAAAAGCACTCGAGGATTTGGGCATGCCACCAATGGGAGCTTATGTGGTCTTATCTACGCTTCTAATTCTTCCTGAGATGAAAAAGCAGGCAGATACGATCTTGGATGCACAGAAGACACGTGGAGTGGAAACCGAAGGGTCACTCTTTGTACGTGCGAAGGCTTTCATTCCGACACTTACTCCCCTAATTTTGTCTTCGATTGCAAGTACAGAAGAACGGGCAATCACTTTGGAATCACGTGCATTTTCTGCACCTACGAAAAAGACAAGTCTTCATAAGTTAACGAAAAAATCGATAGATCGAATTTTACCTATATTATACATCGTTATATTAGTTGGACTTGTAGTATGGAGGGTTATTTCATGACACATATGATCGAACTTAAAAATGTGACTTATCGTTACCCAGTGGGCGACGACTACGTATTAAAGAATGTTTCTTTTGAAATTGAAGAGGGCAAATTCACCGCAATTGTTGGGAATAATGGTTCTGGTAAAACGACTCTTTGCAATGCGATTCGTGGGTTCATTCCACATTTCCATAAAGGTGATCTTGAAGGTGAAGTCATTGTAGATGGCAAGCAAATTGTGGATTATCAGTTGGGACAACTAGGGGAAAAAATTGGTTACGTGTTCCAAAATCCATTCATTCAAATATCTGGAGTGAAAGATACCGTATTTGATGAAGTGGCTTATGGTTTAGAGAATTTGGGAGTTCCGGTAGAAGAAATTATCGAACGGGTGGAAGAAGTTTTAAAGTTGGTTAGAATCGAGCATTTGCGTGAAAAGAACCCATTTGAGTTATCGGGTGGGCAAAGACAACGTGTCGCTCTTGCTTCAATAGTAGTTATGGATCCTGCTATCCTAGTTATCGATGAGCCAACTTCTCAACTTGACCCGATTGGGACAGAACAAATTTTTGATATCATTCGTCTAATGAAAGAACGTGGAAAGACGATCGTATTAGTAGAACATAAGATGGATTTAATCGCAGAGTATGCAGACGACTTAATCGTCCTTCATGATGGGGAACTAGTTTTAAAGGGACCGGTACGCGACGTATTCGCAAATCCAAAATTTGCAGAGTACAACATTCAATATCCACATGTAACCGAGATCGCACTCGAACTTCAAAAGCAAGGCAAGGAACTAGCATTCATACCTATCCGGGATGAAGAATTAATAGACGCTTTAGGTGGGAAAGGGGAAGTGGACAATGAGTAATATCGAGTTAAAAGAAGTTAGCTTCTCCTATCCTGATGGAACGAAAGCTGTGGAAAATTTATCATTAACAATTGCTCCAGGAGAACGCGTAGCGATTGTTGGTCAAAATGGTGCAGGAAAGACAACTGCGGTTAAATTATTAAATGGTTTGTTAAAACCAACTGAAGGTACGGTTCTTGTTGGAGATTGGGATACAAAAGATTATACAACCGCCAAAGTGTCTCGAAAAGTCGGATATGTATTCCAAAACCCAGATGACCAAATCTTCCACAATGATGTTGAATCTGAAGTTCGTTTCGGACCCAAAAATATGGGGTTCGATCAAGAACGAGTAGACAGTCTAACGAAGTGGGCGATGGAACAATGCGGCATTGAAGAATTTGCTGAAGAAAACCCATATAATCTACCTTATTCTGTTCGGAAATTCGTGGCAATCGCATCGGTTCTAGCGATGGATTCAGACGTTATTATTTTAGATGAACCAACTGCGGGGCAAGACAAAGTTGGCTTGAAATTATTAGTAAACATGCTTCAAGTCCTTGAGGAAAAAGGCAAAACAGTTGTAACAATCACACATGATATGGAATTCGTAACGGAATTTTTCCATAGAATCATCGTTATGGCAAATCGTAAATTAGTTATGGACGATCATGCAAGTAAAATATTTTATGATAAAGATGTGTTGGAAATAAGTATGTTGAAACCACCGGCAGTTGCTCGGATGGCTGCACTTTTAAATTATCCAGACGGTATCCTAACAAAGAAACAGCTTCTGCAAGCGATTTCTGAAAGAGAAAACGTATGAAAACCGTGAAGCCGAAGATAGTTGTTGTTGGAAGCATTAATATGGATTTGGTTTACACGGTACCGGATATTGTTATAAAAGGGGAAACACTTCATAGCAGCAATCATGAAGTCTTTTTTGGTGGAAAAGGGGCCAATCAAGCCGTTACAGCGGGTCAATTAGGCGCATCTGTTCAATTTGTTGGCAATGTTGGTGTAGATGAATTCGGAGAACAGGCTAAAGCTAATTTAACTTCAAAAGGTGTTTCTGTTGGCGGAGTTCAATCCGTCGGGATGACTGGACAAGCAATTATACAAGTTTCAGAAGAAGGCGAAAACGCGATTGTTCTCTTTCCAGGGGCTAACTTTTTTATTACTCCAGGACAAGTGGAACAATCCACTTCTACTATAGAAGAAAGCGACCTTCTACTACTGCAACTAGAAATTCCGTTAGATGCTGTAGAAAAGGCGGCAGAAATTGCTCATGAAAAAGGAGTTAAAGTCATTTTAAATCCTGCTCCTGCGAGAGACTTACCGGATTCCTTGCTGAGTAAAGTTTCGATTCTAACACCAAACGAAACAGAGCTCGAAATACTAACAGGAATATCAGGGACGTCAGAAGCAGAACTTAAAAAAGCTTGTGGTCAACTGATTGAAAAAGGTGTACAAGCAGTTGTCGTAACGCTCGGTTCAAAAGGATCGTTCTATATGACCGCTAACGAAAGTGATTTCGTATCAGCCGAGGTCGTTAAAGTGAAAGATACTACAGGGGCAGGAGATGCATTTAACGGTGCGCTCGCTGTAGGGTTATGTAAAGGTGAAACATTGCGTGAGTCAATTCAATTCGCTTCTAAGGTGGCTGCCTACGTCGTAACGAAAAGTGGAGCACAACCAATGATTATAGAAGACTTTATTTGAGCGTCTAGTTCCTTCTAAGTATCCTATTTTGCTATATAAAATAAAGTAGACCACTAATTCGCATAGAAATTAGTGGTCTACTTTATTTGTAGTTTATTAATTTCAGTTCCACAATTGAGTAAGATACACAATGTTATAAAAGATAGTACACTTAACAATAGAAAAATAAGTGTAGTAATGTGTTGTTTTGTATTTTTTAGAAATCTCCACTCTAAAATAAATTGAAATCCACTAGGAACCCTTCATTTCCACCTACATTTTTATGTAAACGTATCTAATTAATCTTTCTGCAGTGAACAGTTTGTTGAAATTAGATTTTCTATTCAAGTAGTTCCTAGATTGTTCGTATAACTTTATCAAAGAATACTATAAAATTGCATTAATTTATAATTGAAAGCACAGAATAAAAGTGTTTCCTGTTGGATGTTATATTAGTATATGATATATTTATTAGCATATACACATTATCCAGACTCATTTTTTCAAAGTCTACGTACAACGTTTAGAAGAACTTAAAAGGAGGAAGTTAGTTATGACTATAAAAAAAGTAACAGTAGCAGGTGGCGGAGTATTAGGAAGTCAAATCGCATTTCAAACTGCGTTTAAAGGATATGAGGTTGCTTTATATGATATAAACAGCGAGGCAATAGAAAATGCGAAGGAAAGAATCAGCGTTTTGCAACAAAGATATGTTGCAGATAATTACGGTACACAAGAAGAGGTAGATGCTGCATATGAACGTCTGTCACTTCATACCGATTTAGCAAAATCGGCAGAAAATGCTGACTTAGTCATCGAAGCGATTCCAGAGCAAATTCAAATTAAGAAAGACTTTTATCAGAATTTATCTAAAGTAGCAAAAAAAGATGCGATATTTGCTTCGAACTCTTCTACATTTGTTCCATCTCAGCTTAAAGAAAATGTGGATCGTCCTGAAAGGTATTTACACTTACACTTTGCAAATGAGATTTGGAAACTAAACGTTGCAGAAGTCATGAAGCATTCAGGAACAGCTGACGAAGTTTTTGAAGAAGTAATCGAGTTTGCAAAATCAATTGCAATGGTTCCAATTCCAATTTATAAAGAGCAACCGGGCTATGTTTTGAATAGTCTTCTTGTTCCATTACTAGGGGCGGGTTTACAGTTGGCAGTAAATGGCGTTGCAGATCCAAAAACGATTGATAAAACTTGGATGATTTCAACTGGTGCTCCGATGGGCCCATTTGCTATCCTTGATGTTGTTGGTCCAAATACGCCATATAATTTATTTAAAGGGTACAGTGAAGCTGGAGACAAACCTTCTGGTAAAATTGCAGAATGGTTAAAAACAGAGTACCTTGACAAAGGAAGGTTAGGCACATCGAACGGAAAAGGAATTTATTCGTATCCTAATCCTGAATACGCTAATCCAGACTTCTTAAAATAATCGTGCAAATCAAAGGGGCAGTCTAGAAAGTCAGTTTTAACTGACTTTCTAGACTGCCCTTTTTCGAATTTGAAAAGTAGTTGATCACTTGAACATAAAATGCTATTCCAATGTCCGGTAATAATAATCAATCGGTATAAATAGGCCGACTTTTCCGTGCTCATCATGATCTAGTGTAGCGAAAATAACGCCTATCACTTTACCTTCTTCATTTATTATCGGACTTCCGCTATTACCTCTGTAAACAGGTGCTTTGATCATAACGACTGGATCCTCCCAGTCTCTCAATTGGATATAGTCGATAATTTCTCCTTCGTTCGCAATTCCGTAAAAACTTAGCGGATTACCTATAAATTGAATGGGATCGCTTGGGAACGCATTCGTTTCTTCAGCGAGATTTAAATGTGGCAAGTTTTCCTTATTTAATTCAATAACAGCCAGGTCAATTTCTGGATACGTTTCTGCAACACTTGCTGTGTAGCGTCCATCATCTGGGAACACGACAGTCACAGAGTCGTAGCCTTCTACAACATGGTAGTTTGTTAGTATCGTACCTTCCTCAGAAATTGAAAATCCAGTGCCTCTACTTTCACCTGTGGAAATAAGTACAATCGACTTTTTATAGAGTTCAATGTCTTTATTTGTAGACATTTTTGCAGATGTGATTAAGAAATCAATCGCAGGTATGGAATACAATTGAAATAGAACTGAGAACGTATTTACGGTCATAAAGATTGCGATGGTCCAATACATCCACTTTGGGAAAGGACGCTTTGTTTTCTTCTCTTTATCTTTTAAAAGAGCTTCTCGCTGTGCTTCCCAAACAAGTTCATGCATTTCTTCTTCGTCAATATCTTCGTATAAATGACTATCTATAGCCGAATATCGATTCTCTTTCTGTTCATCCATCTGCTCACATCCTAAAGTTACTTCCTCTAATGTTGCCATAAAAACTAGTAAAACTCAAAAAACAGTACTGAATGTGTGTTAATTAGTGATTGGAATTATTAATGAAAAATTATACTGATAAATTAAAGTTTAATAACTGTGTCAAAATTCTATCTATTCTGTATAATGAACTTAGATATAGATTGTAATTGTATAAAGCTTACGATTTAGGGGGCTTTGGGTATGGATGTTGAGCGATCTACTTGGAAGTATGCATTTGCTGGTATTTTAGTGACAATAAGTACATTAGGGTTTGGGAGAATGTCCTATGGGATGATGATGCCTTTTATGATGGATAGTTTATCCCTTTCTTATGAGCAGGCAGGAATGTTGGGAACAACTAATTCTATGGGGTATTTGGTGATGGTTCTTTTTGCTGGTATTCTTGCTGCAAAGTGGGGGTCTAAGAGGTTGGTTGTTATTGGAACAATTCTAGTAGCAAGTGGTTTACTATATATGTCATTTGTACAAAGCTTTACTGCCAGTCTAATTGCAATGATCGTTTTGGGAGTAGGAACGGCTTTTAGTTATACACCTCTTGTGAATATTATTGTAGGCTCCTTTCCGACGAAGCGTGGAATGATGATTGGTTTCATAGTCAGTGGGTTTGGCATAGGAACGTTAATATCTAGTTTACTAATACCGGTTTTCACAACGTTGTTTGCTGCGGATGGTTGGCGGTATTTATGGTTTTTTTATGGAGTTCTATCCCTTTTATGTGTACTATCCTCCTTAATTATCCTTAAAGATCCACCTGTTTCTTTATTAAAAAAGACTGAAAATGCTACATCCTTATGGAAAGAAGTTTACTTACATAAAAGGGTTGTATTAGTAGCGATAATTTATGGCCTTATAGGATTTGCATATTTAATTCCCCAGAACTTTTTATTTAGCTTTATTCTTGAATCGGGAATCGAAAGCTATTCCGCAGGTCAGATTATGGCAGTGGGTGGGGTGATGTCCATATTGAGTGGTCCATTATGGGGGACGATTTCAGATCGAATTGGGAGAAGAAAATCACTCTTAATAACGCTTATTACAGGGGCAGCATCTGTTCTAATCCCTGTTTTCTTTCCTGTTTTTCTTGGTTTTTTAATCAGTCAGTTTATATGGGGGATGACACTGGTTGGTATGCTGTCACTTATTCAAGCTGTATCTACAGAACAAGTTCATCCAACATTTGCACCGATAGTCCTTGGTTATGTCACAATTTATTTCGCGTCGGGACAATTGCTTGGTCCTGGTTTAGGTGGTTGGATAATAGATTATGTTGGAGGTATTCAATCAGCCCTACTCCTTTGTGCAGTTTTACTATTTATCGCGTTTATATTTTCATTACGATTGAAAAAGAAAGAAGTAGAAGTAGTAAAACCAGTGCCTGTTTATCCTTTTGAATAAAACTACAAAGAGGGACTAGAAGGTTAATAAATCAAGAAAGCACAGCACATCGGTTTTACGACCGAAGTGGCTATGCTTTTTTTACTGAAGACTTATTTTGGTCGAGTAAAACGAGTTGTTAGAATAACACCTAAAATGACAAAGAGTCCTCCAATGATTTGGAATAAGTGAAGTGATTCCCCAATGAAAGTGATAGCAAATAAAGAAGCAAATACAGGAATAAAGTTCAAGTATACGCCTGCTTTATTCGCACCTAAACGAATCACTCCTGTATTCCAAAATACAAACGCCACAATCGAAGCGAATATACCCGTGTATAAAATAGCGCTAATCGATCCAAGAGACCAAGTGATTTGGAGTGCAGGATTTATTAATTCATACATAAAGAATGGGAAAAGCATAAGAATACCCATGCCAATTGTTACTAATAGCGTGGAACTACTTGGCAATTTCATAGCAGAGTATTTAACTGTAAGTGAATAGAGTGCCCAGGATATGACAGCAACAATTACAATTAAATCACCTTTATTGAATGAAAAATGCAGTAAGCTTTCAAAAGATCCTTTTGAAATAATAAAAAGAACACCTGCTAATGAAATGAAGGATCCGAGTAATTGGTATCTAGTCAACCGTTCTTTTAGGAAGATAAAAGAAAAAACATAAATTAGTATTGGAGTCGTAGAGTTCATCAATGATGCATTAATGGACGTTGTGTAGTGCAGGGCAAGATAAATCAACGTGTTAAAACTTGCGATTCCTGTAAGAGCCATAAAAATGACTAATTTCAAATGTTTACGAATTTGTCTCCACTCTCGTTTTAATGGCCCCCATGCGATTGGTAAGAAAACAATAAACGCGGTGCACCATCGAAAAAAGGCAAGTGTAAATGGTGGTAAATCATTTGAAATTGCTCGTCCAATGACAAAGTTTCCTCCCCATAGAACAGTCGCCAATAATAACAATACAAACGGAGGAACTTTATTCAATTTTAAAACCTCACTTTTCTGATAACTGATTCTATCATACAAGCCTATTCAACGACAAGGGGTTGTTAGTTTTTAAACTACCTTTAGAAAACAATAAAACTTAACCTTAATTTAACCATCTTCATTTATAGTAAGTGAAAGTAAAGGGGGGTGAGCAGTCGTGACAGAATTTTGGAGAAAAATCACTGGAACACTGATTGTTCATATCCTCTTATTCGCACCTTTTACTGTAATCGCTGAGGATAATACGATAAAGAAAACACTCATCCTTCCTGAAAATTCAAGTACCCACGTTAGCGAAGCGCTCTATCTCCTTGAAGATAAGGAGAAGAAGTGGACGGTTCAAGATGTGATTCCAATGAATGACTTTGTACTTAATACGGAAAAGATTCCGAATATGGGCTATACGAAATCAGCTTACTGGGTTAAATTTATTGTAGAAAATCAAACAGAGGAAACTGAACGATTACTTGAAATTACATATCCTCCTCTAAATAAGATGGATATTTTTATGTACAGGGAGGATGGTGTAGTGAAGGAGCTCCAATTAGGAGCAAAATATCCTTTTTATGAACGTGTTCTTCCAAATCCAAATTACGCTTTTACATTTGATATTGAAAAAGATGAAGCACTGACATTTTATATTCGATTTGAGGCGGAAGGCTCCATGCAAATGCCTATTATTATATGGGAGCAGATGGGCTATGCGAATAAAAAGCAGGTTGACTTTTTACTGTTGGGGATGTTTTATGGGATTACTGGAATAATGGCAATCTACAATCTATTCCTTTATTTTGCATTACGTCATAAAAGTTATCTCTATTATGTTCTAGTTATTTTTATGGCTTTCTTCGTTAGTATAAGTTTGAGTGGGGTAGGGTTTCAGTTCGTTTGGCCGAATTCACCTTGGTGGAATACACGATCAATTGTCTTTTTTATAACGATGGGTTCTGTATTCGCACTTTTATTTACAAAAAGTTTTTTAAACTTACGAGACTATCTTCCGAAATGGAAAAAGCTACTGAATGCCCTAATTGGTTTAAGTTTATTTAATGCCCTCTTTGTTTTTATATCCTATCAATGGGCATTGAATCTTATGCTTCTTAGTCTAGGAAGTGCGATTGGTTTTATTCTACTATCGGCTTTTTATTGTCTGAAAAAAGGGGCGAGGGAAGCAAGGTTTTTTATTGTCGGTTGGTTCGTTTTTCTCATAGGTGTACTTACATCAACTTTAGCGGACGCAGCCTTCATACCTTTGAATGCAATTACGAGTAATATATGGCAAGTGAGTGTGACGTTTGAAGTGCTGCTTTTGTCTTTTGCATTGGCTGATCGCATCAATATATTACGAGCCGAAAAAGAATCAGCAATAAAAGAAGCGCATGATAATCAATTGCTTGCAGTTGAAAACTTAAAGAAGTCTGATGAATTAAAAGATGAGTTTTTAGCAATTACATCACATGAATTAAGAACACCCTTATACGCAATGATTGGTCTCACAGAATCATTAAAAGATGGTGTTGCCGGAAAGGTTTCATCTGAAATGGAAGATCACCTTGAAATGATTATCTCAAGTGGAGAGCGGTTGACCGGACTTGTAAATGATTTACTTGATTTATCCAAACTTAAACACGATGCAATCGAAATACAACTACAGTCCATCAGTTTGAAAGAACTCGTTGATGTGTTAATCACGTTCTGTAAACCTTTGATAAAAGACAAAGTACTTACATTAGTTAATGAGGTCCCAAGTTCACTAACGAATGTAATTGCCGACCAAGATCGTTTAACTCAAATTTTATATAACTTAATAGGAAATGCCATTAAGTTTACGGATACGGGTCAAATAACGATTTCCGGTAAGAAGGAAGAAGAGGAATTTGTAATTAGCGTTTCTGATACCGGAAAAGGGATGACAACTTTACAAGTTCAGGCAATCTTTGAACCTTTTCATCAAAGTGGGAACTTTTTGTCCAGGGATATTGGAGGAACAGGAATCGGATTAAGTATTGCAAAGCAGTTAATCGAACTCCACGGTGGAAAGATTAATGTTGAATCTAAAATAGGGGAGGGTTCAACATTTAATTTCACGTTACCGTTTAATGACGTGGAGAGTAAGTTGGTAAGGAGAACTCCAATATTGGTACCTGAAAATTCGTATCATAAAATCAATAAACCGGCAAAAGACTTGGATCCATTTATCGCAAAGGGAGAACGAAGAGCAAGGATAATTGTAGCTGACGATGAACCAATTAATTTACAAGTGCTTTTCAATCAGCTTTCTATGGAAGGTTATGAAATTCTAGCGGCGTCAAATGGGGAAGAAGTCCTTCAGTTAGTTGATGAAAATGATGTGGACTTAATCATATTGGATATTATGATGCCAAAAATGTCTGGCTTTGAGGTTTGTTCGCAACTTCGTAAAGACTATTCACTAACCGATTTACCTATCATAATGCTCACGGCGAAAAATCAGCTAGAGGACAAATTGGCTTCGTTTGAAGTTGGGGCCAATGATTATTTGACAAAGCCTTGTTACAAGGAAGAGTTATTATCTCGGGTTAAAACGCACTTAACTCTTCAAAGTGTGCTTAAAGAAGTAGGAGTTTTAAATGAGTCCTTAGAAATAAAAGTAGAAGAACGAACAACAGCACTACAAACATCAAATATGAACCTGGAAAAGGTAAATCGAAATCTTCGTAAGATGGAAATTGCTAGATCACAATTGTATTCGAATATTACTCATGAATTAGGAACACCGATTACACTTATACAAAGTTATATACAAGCTGTAAATGAGGGGCTTATCGAAGAGAATAATCCGCGGTATTTGAAGATGATTCATAGTAAACTCATCTTATTAGAACGACTAGCAACAGATTTATTCGAAGTGTCGAAACTAAATTCTGGCCATATTCGTTTCAACTTCAAGTTGGTTAATTTGAATGAGTGGTTGGTGCATATTGTTCAAAGCCTAGAAGTAGAAATTGAACAAACAAATAGAGAGTTCACACACTCAAATGTATTGAATAACGGTTCCGATTCCAATCTCGCTCTATTAATTGACAATCAGCGGATGCACCAGGTTCTTTCAAATTTGATTTGGAATGCAATTAAATACACTTCTGACGAAGGTGGTAAAGTCGATCTATCCGTCAGCATGAACGGGCCCATTCATGAAGAACTACATGAATTTAATAAAGAGCTCAATAACAAACTAATTATTTGTTTGTCGGATAATGGAAAGGGAATCGAAGAAGAACATCTTCCTAATCTATTTGATAGCTTCTACCAAGCATCAACAAAGTCACTCACCCCCGAAATCAAAGGAACAGGGTTGGGATTAGCCATTGCAAAGGAAATTGTTGAAGTTCATAATGGTCGTATTTGGGTGAAAAGTGTTGTAGGTTTTGGTAGTAAATTTTATATTGAATTACCATTATACAAGTCAGACTAAACAATCAATTGGACGTATATTGAAAATTGAATAACCCATCCCTTCATCGGACAGATTGTTATAAAGCATGAAAGGGTGGGTTTTTAATGAAGAAAAAAGTAGTTTTTAGTATTCTGGTAAGTGTCTGTTTGCTGTTTAGTAGTGGTTGTGTCAATAAAAACATTGTGAAGGATTCGGACCTGACAGAGGAATCACTTAGCGCCACATACGGTTTTACTTCATTTGATTTGGTGATAGATACGAAGGAAATGAAAGAAGCCTTGAAAGCGAATATTGAAGAGAAAAGTGACAAAACAGAAGCGGTATATAAGAATTCAATGGAAGAAGAGTTTTTATTCGGGAATCAAGCGATGGAAAAACTTATCTCGATTTTTGATGAATTATCCTTAAATCCTGAAACGGAAGATGAAGAGTTAATTAAAAAAACATCTGAAGCATTTGAAGTAAATGATTATAAAAGTCTATCGATAAAAATAAAATTCAAAGGTTATGATATGAAGGAATTGAAAATGATTAAATAGAAAGACTTTGCTCGTATGTTTAGTAGAAATGTGAAGGTTTAACAAATTACCTCACAAAAAGACAATGTAAGCGCTTAATATGGCCCATTCGTTTTAAACATATTGACTAAAGATTACGCGCGGTGTACGATTACCTTTATATATTGCCTAAATAGTAAGTTATATTAATATGGCAATGATAGATTTAAAGGGGGAAATTGAAGATGATTAGTTGGAAGAAATTCGCAGTTATTCTTTTTAGTGCAATGCTTCTACTTGCAGCATGTGGTGGATCCAATGATGCAAAAGAAGAAGAAAAAGGCACTGAAAACGAAGCTGAAGAGCAAGCGAACACTGAAGAAAAAGAAGATGAAGCTGCACAAGAAGAAACAAAGACATATAAAATCGGTGTTACTCAAATCGTTGAACATCCATCACTAAACGCAGCGTATGATGGTTTTAAAAAGGCGATTGAAGATGCAGGTCTTGAAGTTGAATATGATGTACAAATCGCACAAGGTGACAACAGTAACAGTATTACAATTGCAGAAAACTTAGTAAGTTCAAAGGTTGATTTGATTTTCGCAAATTCAACTGGAAGTGCACAAGCAGCACTTAGTAAAACGACTGAAATTCCGATTGTTTTCACTTCGGTAACAGATGCTGTTGGTGCAGAACTGGTTGAATCACTAGAGAATCCAGGTGGAAACGTGACTGGAACAATTGATAATCATCCAGATGCAATTCCGAACACAATGAAGTTTCTAAAAGAGGAATTAGGCGCGAAAAATATCGGTATGGTATTTAATGCTGGCGAACAAAACTCTCGTGCGCAAGTCGATGCGGTGAAAGAAATGCTTGCAGATATGGATATGACTGTAGTTGAAGCATCTGCATCAACATCAGCAGAAGTAAAGCAAGCGACAGAATCTTTACTCGGACAAGTAGATGCTTTTTATATTATTACAGATAATACGGTAGTAAATGCACTTGAATCAGTTATCGATGTTGCAAATATCAACAAAATTCCAATGATGGTTGGTGAGTTCGACTCGGTTAAACGTGGTGGACTTGCCGCTTACGGATTTGAATACTTTGATATTGGTTATGAAGCGGGCGAAATGGCAGTGAAGATCCTAAAAGGCGAAAGTACGCCATCTGAAATTCCTGTTCAAGTTCCACAAAACTTACTGTTTGTAATAAATAAAGATACAGCGGATACAATTGAACTAGAAATTAAAGATGAGTGGAACGCAACACTTAGCGAATAATTAGGAGATGATTCTTTATGTTTTCAGCTGTTTTTGGTTCTGTTGAGCAAGGAATCATCTATGCAATCATGGCACTCGGAGTGTATCTTTCATTCCGAGTGTTAGATTTTCCGGATTTAACAGTGGATGGAAGTTTTGTAACAGGGGCTGCAGTTGCGGCAACAATGATTACTCTGGGATATAATCCAATATTTGCTACGTCTATTGCTTTAGTAGCAGGTTTCACTGCAGGTTGCATTACCGGACTCTTACATACAAAAGGCAAAATCAATGCACTGCTTTCTGGTATCTTAATGATGATTGCATTGTATTCGATTAATTTACGAATCATGGGAATGACGACCGAGAACTCGGTAGGTCGCCCAAACATACCATTAATGAGTGCAGATACAATTTTCAGTCGGTTTTCTGAATTTTGGAGTTCACTTGGCATCGATCAAGCGATTAATAAGCTTTTCACCTCTTTAGGTGCAGAGTATATCCCATCTACATGGGGTACTTTGTTCATTATGCTAATTATCACGGTGCTCATTAAGTTTGTCGTAGACTGGTTATTGCAAACTGAAATCGGTCTTGCAATCCGAGCAACCGGTGACAATAAAAAAATGATTCGCAGTTTGTCTGCGAATACAGATACGCTTGTAATTTTAGGTCTTGGATTTTCCAATGCACTTGTTGCATTTGCTGGAGCTCTCATTGCTCAGTATAGTAAATTCGCAGATGCGAGTATGGGTATCGGTATGATAATCATTGGTTTAGCTTCCGTTATTATTGGCGAGGCCATCTTTGGTACAAAAACAATTATGCGCACCACTTTGGCGGTAATCGTAGGTGCTATTATTTACCGAATTGTTCTAGGACTTGCCCTTCGCGTGAAATTTCTTGATGCAGGAGATATGAAGTTAATAACCGCAGTTATCGTTATTTGCGCACTTATATTACCACAAGTTATTGATAAAAAACGCGAAAAGAAACGCAAAGCGAAACGTCATGCAGAGCGATTAGAAGAAATAAGTCAAGGACTCAAGAAGGAGGGAGAAACCGTTGCTTAAACTCGATAACATTAATAAAATATTTAATGAAGCAACTCCCGACGAAAAAATTGCACTTGACCGAATCAACCTAGAGTTGAAACCAGGTGATTTCGTTACTGTTATAGGAAGTAACGGTGCAGGAAAATCAACGATGATGAATATGGTTTCCGGGGCACTCACTCCCGACTTTGGTGTTATTTCTATCGCAGGAAAAGACGTTACAAAATGGCCAGAGTACAAGCGGTCTGAAATGATTGGAAGAGTGTTCCAAGATCCGATGGCTGGAACAGCTCCAACTATGACAATTGAAGAAAATCTAGCAATGGCTTATTCTCGTAATAAAACACGCCTATTTCGTAGGGGCGTCGACAAAAAACGACGTGAATTGTTCCGAGAATCGCTCGCATCTTTACACATTAATCTAGAAAATAGATTGAACGCAAAAGTGGGTATGCTTTCTGGTGGAGAAAGACAGGCGTTATCTTTATTAATGGCGACATTCACTCAACCGTCGATCTTGCTTCTGGATGAACATACTGCAGCACTTGACCCAGCTCGAGCAGAATTGATCACGAACATTACAAAAGAACTTGTTGAAAAAGATCAATTGACCACATTAATGGTGACGCATAATATGCAACAAGCCCTAGACTTAGGAAATAGGCTCATTATGATGGATAAGGGGCAAATTATTCTCGAAGTAGAGGCTGAAGAGAAAAATGGTTTAACAATTGCAAAACTCATGGATGAATTTCAGCGTATTCGCGGTGAAATGCTTACAAACGACGCTGCTTTGTTAAGTACATAAGTGAAAGAGAGTAAACTTGTTTATTGGGTTCTTTGTCAAATGACGTTGGTGAAGAGTTATAGTCGATTATGTTTTTTATTCTTGGACGGTCTGGGAAGTCAGTGAAACTGATTTTCTAGGACTGTCCTTTTTACATGGCTATCCAATATACCCCGTTGCTTTCCGTTCCAG
>NZ_JBTLRN010000022.1:0-62097 GCF_054482775.1 Sporosarcina sp. CAU 1771
GTGGTGAAGTAGACCAGTTTTCAGTACGGATTCGAGATCCAAAGTCCAATTCGGTCTATTCTTCACCTCTACTATACAAAAAAATAGTAGTGCAAACCAATGCCTTGGTCTACACTACTAATCTTAGTATGTTTTCAGTGGCTTCGATTCAATTGCTATCGTTTTTTTATTAGTAGTTTTAGTTGTTTGTAATTCGTTCTGGGTGTGTATATACATTAAACGATTTTTCACGGACAAAACCAACGGCTGTAATTCCAAGTTCGTCAGCAAGTTCTAACGCAAGTGCTGTTGGAGCGGATTTAGTTAAAACAACTTCACAGCCGATTTTTGCAACTTTTAACAGAATCTCTGAAGACAGACGCCCACTGAACACGATTATTTTATCCGTCACTGAAATATTATTTTTTAAGCAATACCCGTAAATTTTATCAAGTGCGTTGTGTCTACCTATATCCATCCTAGCCAAAACAACCCCATTCCGATCGCATAAGGCAGCATTATGTACACCGCCTGTATGTTGAAATAGTTCCGCAGAATCTTCCAATTCCTTCATAAGAAAAAAGCAATCATTCGGTGTTAAAGAAACTTTATTCTCAGTCATTT
Source organism: Sporosarcina sp. CAU 1771 (assembly GCF_054482775.1). NCBI lineage: Bacteria > Bacillati > Bacillota > Bacilli > Caryophanales > Caryophanaceae > Sporosarcina > Sporosarcina sp. CAU 1771. The sequence continues at coordinate 604 of NZ_JBTLRN010000022.1, forward strand.
TTTTAGCCGTCAACACATCATTTGCAAAGATGAACCCCTGTCGACCCATCCCGCAACAAGATGTAATATACCGTTTGCTGTGCAGCTGTTCATAAAACGGATATAACTTATTTGTTGTAATATGAACAAACCCGAATTTTTCATCCACTTCTATATTCATAATTTCCTTATAGCTGCCAATAACTTTTTCAGAAGCTAAAAAGCCAACGACCATATCTTCTATATACTGAGGTGTGCAGACGATTGTCATAAATTCTCGACTATTAATTTTGATAGTTACCGGATATTCAACGACAACGTCATCATTTAGCTCGACAAATTGCCCATCTGTATATTTCATGATTTTTCGTGTCGTAACTTTATCCAACGATTCTCACCCTTTCAGAAATGAAAGTATTTAGACTTCATTGTTAATTCAGCTAATCTTTACTATAATAATAGCAGAGATGTATATTTGGTGTACGCTAATATCTAGGATAATCATACTTTAGTTAATATAAAGAAGGAAGGTGTTCCAATGTCTATAACAATGAACGGATTTACATATAACTTTACAGAAGGCATGACAATCCTTCAGATTATCAATCAACACAAAATAGAACATCCACAAATTTGTTACCTACCAGAAGTGGACCCAATTGAAACATGTGATACATGTATTGTCGAAGTAGATGGTCGACTTCTTCGAGCTTGTTCAACGAAAGCGGTTTCAGGGATGACTGTATCACTATCTTCTCCAAATGCAAAGAAATCCCAAACGGAAGCGATGGATAGAATCTTAGAAAACCATCTTTTATATTGTACGGTATGCGATAACAACAATGGAAACTGTAAAATACACAACACCGTTGACTTAATGGAGATTGAGCACCAAAAGTATCCATATGAGCCAAAATGTTCAGTAGATAGTGTCGACTTTACTCATCCATTTTACCGATATGATCCTAATCAGTGCATAGCGTGTGGTCAATGCGTAGAAGTATGTCAAAACCTACAAGTTAACGAAACGCTATCGATTGACTGGGAAGCAGAACGACCCATTGTACTATGGGATGGTGGCGCCAAAATAAATGACTCATCTTGTGTCGGTTGTGGTCATTGCATTACGGTTTGTCCATGTAATGCACTAATGGAAAAATCTATGCTTGGTGAAGCGGGATTCATGACGGATCTTAAAGAAGAAATTTTAACACCGATGATTGATTTAGTAAAAGACATTGAGCCTAGTTATAGCGGGATAATGGCTGTATCTGAAATAGAAGCTGCAATGCGGGAGACAAGAACTAAGAAAACGAAAACAGTTTGTACTTTTTGTGGAGTAGGTTGTTCGTTTGAAGTGTGGACAAAGGATCGAAAAATATTGAAAATTCAACCCGTCTCTGAAGCTCCTGTGAATGCAATTTCAACTTGTGTAAAAGGAAAGTTTGGGTGGGATTTTGTAAATAGTGAAGAGCGTCTCACAAAACCTCTCATTCGAAAAGGAGATTCGTTCGTTGAATCTACTTGGGCAGAAGCCCTCGATTTAGTTGCTGAAAAATTAGGGGCTATTAAAAAAGAGTTTGGTAAAGAAGCGGTGGGAATCATTTCCTCCTCAAAAATAACAAATGAGGAAAACTACGTAGTTCAAAAACTTGCTCGCCAAGTCTTTGAAACGAACAATGTCGACAATTGCTCACGGTATTGTCAGTCTCCAGCAACAGATGGACTGTTTCGTACAGTCGGAATGGGTGGAGACGCAGGAACGATTAAAGACATTGCGGAAGCTGGTCTAGTCATAATTGTTGGGGCAAATCCTGCAGAAGGACATCCTGTACTTGCAACACGAGTGAAACGAGCAAATAAATTACACGGTCAAAAGTTAATTGTTGCTGATTTAAGGAAGAATGAAATGGCAGAGCGTTCCGATGTTTTTATAAGTCCAAAACAAGGGACGGACCAGGTTTGGCTGATGGCTGTCACGAAATACATGATTGACAAAGGCTGGCATGCTGAAGAATTTATTAATGCGAATGTGAATTCATTTGATGAGTTCAAAGAAGTCCTTCAAAAATACACTTTGGAGTATGCAGAAAAAATAACGGGTGTTTCTAAAGAAATGTTTATCAAAACCGCGGAAATGATTCGTGATGCAGATGGAACGTGTATTCTTTGGGGAATGGGTGTCACACAAAACACAGGGGGTTCAGACACATCTGCAGCTATATCGAACCTATTATTAGCTACAGGTAATTATCGGAGAAATGGAGCTGGAGCCTATCCGCTACGAGGACATAATAATGTACAAGGCGCGTGTGATATGGGATCGCTCCCTGGATGGTTGCCAGGATATCAACACGTAACAGATGATGAGGCACGATTAAAATTTGAACAAGCATATGGAGTTGAAATCGACAACAAGCCTGGACTCGATAATATTCAAATGCTGCAATCCGTAGACAAAGGTATAATGAAGGCAATGTATGTCGTTGGTGAAGATATGGCACTTGTCGATTCAAATGCAAATTATGTGCATGACGTACTAGGGAAATTAGACTTTCTTGTCGTGCAGGATATATTCTTCTCTCGAACAGCTCAGTACGCCGATGTCATTTTACCTGCAGTTCCGTCACTTGAAAAAGATGGAACATTTACGAACACGGAAAGAAGAGTACAACGACTATATAAAGCATTACCTGAACTTGGGGATGCAAAAGCAGATTGGTGGATTGTCCAAGAAATAGCTAATCGCCTTGATGCTGATTGGAACTACACACATCCAAGTGAAATCTTTGCGGAAATGGCGAGTCTTTCACCGATATTTTCTCAAGCAGATTATAGTACTATGGAAGGCTGGGATAGCTTTTTATGGGGAAGTTTGGACGGAGAAAGTACGCCATTACTCTATAAAGATGGATTTAATTTCCCAGACAAAAGAGCTCGATTTGCTCTTTCAGATTGGATAGAGCCTGTTAAGTTTCCAAAAGAATACGATCTTCATATTAACAATGGTAGACTTCTTGAACATTTTCACGAAGGTAATTTAACAAATAAGTCGGATGGAATAATGTCCGAACTTCCAGGTGTATTTATTGAAGTTTCACCGAGCTTAGCCGATGAACGTGGCGTTCAAACCGGTTCACTCGTTCGTTTAGTATCGCCTTACGGAGCATTGAAATTATCTGTGTTAGTCACAGATCGAGTGAAGAATAATGAATTGTTTTTACCTATGAACTCGGTTGAGAAAGATTCTGCGATTAACTTTTTAACGGGTCCCGCAGTTGATGAACGAACGAATACACCGGCATTCAAACAAACTATGGTTCGCATGGAAGTTCTAAACATAGAAGGAAAGAGTCCACTCCCTTTAACAAATCATAGAAACAAAAAAAGGCATCCACAAGATGGGGTCGAGGTAGAGCGTAAATGGATGCGCCCTGGATACGTGCATTTAACTACAGAAGAAGAGAGGTGATAGTGGATGGCACTGCCGATTACTTCAATCCGAATGAAGGAACAAACTCCTGAAGAGGTTCAGCAAGTTAAAATTGAAAATTTACAAACGCACTTAGCTCTACAAGATGAAGCCATTCAGAAAATTATTGCGCTAACAAGTGAGTTGAATAATGCCGGTATTCTGGATGCAGTGAATGCAATGTTGAAAGCGAAAGAGGATATTGCAGAGATTGCTGTAAACCAAGCTTCGCGTGAACCAATTACTAATCTTATTAATCATGTAATTAATGCATCTGGTTTACTAACTGCAATCAATCCGGAAGTATCTGAAAAGCTTTCTTCTAGCATTCAAAGTGGGTTACATGAAATTGATTTGTACGGTCAGAATGGGGACTCTGTCGGTATGCTCGATTTAATAAAATCCATTAATGACCCTGATATTAATCGTGCGATAAAATATGGATTACACTTTCTGAAGGGTATGGGAAAAGAATTAAATAAAGAAGGGTAACCAATTGATATGACATTCATTTTTTTAAAAGTCTACTTAGGCCTGTTCATTTCACTATATGTTCACTTTTAAAGCCCTTCTGAGCTTTAAAAGTGAGTTTTCCTTTGTCTTGTAGGAAGAGTCATAGTAAAATGAAATTAATTATGCCTTTCGCCAATATAGGATCCATTTTTTATTTTGAATTGGGCTTGGCGTTTTTGAGGAGAGAATAGACGATGACTAAAGAAATGATAACTTCTGGACAGTTGGTGAAAAAACCTATGCTTACAACTGAGCAAGATAAGCCTTCATTGCTTACGGATCTAATATATCTTTTTAAAGGTCCTGTATTAATTTCCAATGTGTTACCCGTATTAACGGGTTTTTGGTTAGCACTTTATTTTACGGGAACATCCATTTCTGAAAACCTAGTTGTGTTTTTACTAACGATTATCGGAAGTACTTTTGTAATGGCTGGGGCTCTTCTTTTAAATAATTGGTACGAAGTTGATCTTGATAAAGAAATGGCTCGAACTAAAAACCGCCCTACTGTTACAGGGACTATCTCGTTACAAAAAGTTTTAGCAATGGGAATTATTTTATCTGTATTAGGAATTATTCTTTTATTATTTACTACAATTGAAGCAACTATTTATGCATTCATTGGATGGTTTACGTATGTTATATTGTATACAATGTGGTCGAAGAGAAAATATACGTTAAATACTGTTGTTGGAAGTATTTCGGGTGCAGTTACACCTCTAATCGGATGGACTGCCATCGCACCAGGTTATCACTATGTTCCAATTGTACTTGCTTTGATTATTTTCATCTGGCAAATGCCACACACCTTTGCGATTGCAATAAAAAGACAAGATGAATACAAGGCCGCGGGTGTTGCAATGCTACCCGTTGTTCGTGGAATCGCATTTACTAAAAGACAAATCGTCATTTACGTTGCCTGTCTATTTCCTTTGCCTTTCTTTTTAGGATCACTTGGAACCGTCTTTCTTGTGGTTGCTGCTTTGTTAAATATTGGGTTCTTAATCGCGGGTATTAGTGGGTTCTTCACCAAGAATGATTACAAGTGGTCACAAATGATGTTTTTATTTTCCGTAAATTACTTAGCTATTTTATTTATTATGATGATCGTTATCACTTTGCCATTTTTTAATTAAGTTCAGAAGAAAGTTGGGGAACGAATGTTAGCTGGAACAATTGCTTCGCTAGACAAAGAGATGGGTCAAAAAGCTACAGAATATATGAATACACTAACAAAACCTATTGGGAGTTTAGGTAGACTTGAAGAACTTGCCATACAGATAGTAGAAATAACTGGAGATAAGTTTCCAACTATAACACCTCCAGGAATATTAGTATTTGCGTCAGATCATGGTGTTGTTAAAGAGGGTGTCTCTGCTTTCCCTCAAGAAGTAACTAGACAGATGGTTTCGAATATTGTTCAAGGCGGAGCGGCAATTAATGTTTTTGGTCGATTAATCGATGCTGAATTTAGGATTGTTGACGTTGGTGTAGCTGCTGAAATAACTGAAACTGAAGTTATTCATAAAAAAATTCGTAACGGCACAGATAGTTTTTTGACGAGCTCCGCAATGACGAAAGAAGAAGCACAGCAAGCCGTTAAAATAGGCTATGAAGAAGCAATAAGCTTTTTAGAAAGTGGAGTGAAATGCTTAATAGTTGGAGAAGTAGGAATTGGAAACACAACTACGAGTAGTGCGCTTTTGTCGGCTATAACAGGTACCGATGCTGAATTGATAGTTGGTTATGGTACAGGCATTTCATCGGCTCAACACGAACAGAAAATAGATGTAGTTCGCAAAGCGATTAAATTACATAATCCGAATGCAAAAGATCCAATTGATATACTTTCTAAAGTTGGAGGTTTTGAGATAGCAGCCATGGCTGGAGCTATGGTCGCTGCTGCAGAAAAAAGGATACCTATTTTACTGGATGGTTTTATATGTACAGTTGCAGGATGTATTGCAGAATTGCTCTCTCCAACAACAAAAGATTTTATGATTTCAGGTCATCAATCTGCTGAGCCGGGACATAAAACAGCCATTAATCACTTAGGGATTGAACCAATTCTCAATCTGAATATGCGACTAGGAGAAGGTACAGGTGCAGCCGTTGCTTATCCAATATTACAGTCTTCTGTTAACATGCTGAAAGAAATGGCAACATTTAAAGGTGCTGGAGTTGCAGGAAAAGACGAATAAGACTTAACTTAGCGATTCACATTTGAGGAAATCCTTCATTGTGAATCGTTTTTTATTCCAATTATCTAACCGATTGCAGTCCTTTTCTAGAATTCATGGAGTACAATATAAATATACTTACTATTCTGATGATAGGGGGGAGTCTAAAATGACACAATCAATTAATGTTGGGACAAAAACGGCCAACATATTAGACTTAGATGCAACTGCATTAGTTGAAATGATTAAAAATAAAGAAATATCATCTGTGGAAACAGTAGAAATCTATATTCAGCAAATTAAAGAAATAAATCCTTCCGTTAATTGTTTAGTAGAAGATCGATTTGAACAGGCATTGGAAGAAGCAGCTTATACTGATCGAAGGATAAAGGAAAATAAAGCAGAAGGTAAATTGATTGGTGTACCTATTAGCATGAAAGAGTCTTTTCATGTACAAGGAATGAAAACTACAGGCGGTCTAGTCATTCGTAAAACTGCTGTCCAAAGTTCAGATGCAGATGTCGTTCATAGGCTGAAAGCTGAGGGTGCAATTATTTTAGGGAAAACAAACACACCCGAACTTTGTTTTTGTCAGGAAACAGATAACAAATTATATGGACGTACAAATAACCCACGGGATTTGACGAAAACAGTTGGAGGTTCTAGTGGTGGGGAGGCCGCTATGATTTCGATTGGTGGCGCTGCTGTAGGTTTAGGGTCAGATATTGGGGGTTCCATTCGATTCCCAAGTCATTTTAATGGAGTAATTGGCTTTAAGTCAGGCAAAGGACAAGTTTCATCTGCGGGAAGCTACCCAGCAGAGGTAGAAGTATTGCAACAAAGAATGCTAGGGATTGGCCCAATTGCAAAATCTGTCCGAGATGCAAAGTTACTTTACGATATTGTAGCGAATAAGAACGCGGAAGAAAAGCAGTTGAATAATATAACTGTAAACATATTGCCTGAAACAGATTATCCTTTATCTTTTGAAACTAAATTACTAATGGATCAAGTATATGAAGTGATTAATAGCACATTACCTACCGAAAACAATATCCCTCCATTTTTCGATGAATCTGCCCGAATATGGCAGGAGATAATGTCTATCAATGGGGCAAGTGGTGTAGGTAAAGAAGCATATGGCGACAAAAAAGTTCAACCAATTCGTTCATATTTCAAGGAAATTATCGGGGGCAATTCCGACAATCATCGTTATTTGTCTTGGGCCCTGATTGGAACTTCGCTATTTAAACCTACTAAAAAACGAGTAGAAGAAATACGTGCATATATAGTTCACGGCGATATAGAGTTAGATAGGTATTTGGAAAATCGTGTTGTTGTTCTTCCTGTATATCATTCAGCGGCGACGAAGCATGGGGGAGTATATAAAGAATTATTTTCGATTCGAAAAACGTATATGAAATATATGCCTTATGTTGCTTACGCGAATGTATGGGGACTTCCAAGTTTGACGATTCCAGTCGGATTAGATGAATCAGGAATGCCGATAGCTGTTCAATTGGTAAGTAAAAATGGAAATGAAGCTGTACTTTTTAAAGTAGGGCAGCTTCTTGAGGAGAAATTTCTAGGTTATGTACGAGTAAAATAACTGATTGTTTTGGTCTGTCAACGAAATTTATTAACTTATAACTAATAATTATAGAAAAAAAAGGAGCAGTAAGTTCACTGCTCCTTCTCACAAGAAAACAAATTATTCTAATCCGCCAGCCGCTTCTACTTCGCTCCATGCAATACCGAGTGCGTCTGCGACTCCTTGTCCGTATGCTGGATCTGCTTTGTAACAGTGGACAATGTGCTTAAGTTGAATAAACTTGTCAGCGGGTCCTATATTTCTAGCCGTATTTTCATATAATAATTGTTTTTTATCATCAGTCATTAAATTGAAGAGTTTACCTGGCTGCTCATAATAGTTATCATCATCTTCACGGAAGTTCCAACGGTCTGCCGCACCGAAAATGTCCAGAGCAGGTTCTTTATATTTTGGTTGCTCTTGCCACTCACCATAGCTATTTGGCTCATAGTGAAGTGTACTGCCATGGTTCCCGTCAACTCTCATTGCCCCATCACGGTGAAAACTGTGAACTGGACACTTCGGTTGATTAACTGGGATTTGGTGATGATTTACACCTAAACGATAACGCTGTGCATCGCCATAAGAGAACAGACGTCCTTGCAACATCTTGTCCGGCGAGAAGCTGATACCCGGAACTACGTTTGCCGGTGTGAATGCAGCTTGCTCTACTTCAGCAAAATAGTTTTCTGGATTCCGGTTTAGTTCCCATTCTCCAACTTCGATAAGTGGAAAATCTTTTTTGTACCATACTTTTGTAAGATCAAAGGGGTTATAAGGCATATTATTCGCTTCTTCTTCTGTCATCACTTGAATATACATTTTCCATTTAGGGAAGTTGCCTTCTTCGATGTTGTCATACAAGTCACGCTGATGACTCTCTCGGTCTACTCCGACAACCGAGACGGCTTCTTCGTCACTTAAGTTCTCAATACCTTGTTGTGAACGCATGTGAAATTTCACCCAGACACGTTCGTTATCTGCATTAATCATACTGAATGTATGACTACCAAAACCATGCATAGTCCGGTATGATTCTGGTATTCCACGGTCACTCATAAGAATTGTTACTTGGTGAAGTGCTTCAGGTAATCCTGTCCAGAAGTCCCAGTTGTTGTTTGCGCTACGCATATTCGTACGTGGATCACGTTTAACTGCATGGTTCAAATCAGGAAATTGAAGTGGATCTCTGAAAAAGAATACAGGGGTGTTGTTACCAACAAGGTCCCAGTTTCCTTCTTCTGTGTAAAATCTCATTGAAAATCCTCGAATGTCGCGCTCCGCATCAGCAGCCCCACGTTCACCAGCTACTGTCGAAAATCGAACGAACATTTCTGTTTTCTTCCCAATATCTGAGAAAAGTTTTGCGTTTGTGTATTTTGTAATATCATGTGTTACAGTAAATGTTCCATATGCACCAGAACCTTTAGCATGCATGCGTCGCTCAGGAATTACCTCACGATCGAAATGAGCAAGTTTTTCTAAAAACCATACATCTTGTAACAGCATAGGACCCCTTGGCCCAGCAGTCATGGAGTTTTGATTGTCAGGAACCGGTGCACCTGCAGCGGTTGTTAGCTTTTTTTTGTTTTCCTTGTTACTCATTAACATTCACTCCTTAGTTAATAATAGAACTTACTTAATAATTATATCAAACATTTTAAAAAACTCCTAATAAACATTACTTATATTAGAAGATTACCAATAATGTCTAGTTTCATAGTTGCGAAATGATGGTAGTTTATTTTGAAAGAAGGTGTGTCATTTGAATGATAAAGAACAAGATCGATTATTACGAATTCAAACAACAGGTACTCGTGAACCAATAAATAATTCTGTACATTACAATCGTTATGAAGCAACACCTTACGAAGCTTTAGAGACACTCTTCGATGAATATGCCCCAGATGAAAATGATGTAATGGTTGATTTTGGATGTGGTAAAGGAAGGTTTAGTTTCTATGTGCATAATCGCTTTAACATCCCAGTTACAGGAATTGAGATGAGTGGGCAACTTCATCAAGAGGCTCTTGAGAATCAAGCGAGTTATATGAGGAAAATGAATAAATTTGACTCTTATGTACGCTTTGAGTGTTGTTTAGCAGAAGAATATACAGTAGGGAAGTTAGAAAACAAATTCTATTTTTTCAACCCATTTTCTGTACAAATTTTTATGAAGGTTATTGATAATATCTTGCTTTCGGTAGAGAAAGATTACAGACTTATCGACATAATTTTATATTATCCAACAGTTGATTATATCGAATTTCTTGATACCAACACTAGTTTTGAGTTATTTGAAGATATTAAAGTTCCAAGGTATTTTGAACATAATGAAAACGAGCGATTTTTAATATTTAGACTAGAGATGTAATATTTTTTCTAATCATGGCCTTCATTAATAAAATGAAGGCTCTTTTGAATTATCCTTACTCAAATCGGATTAGATGCAATGCATTGATTTTTTTGCCTGATCCCAAGGGACTTTATAGCCTTTCCCGTGGATACAAAAGATTGAGGTTGAGGTGTATTCAGGATCGGCGTCTTTATTGTAGCCAAAAGTATTTATGACTTCCTCCGAATTATGACATACGTCATAGCCTCCAAATTGAAGACGCAGTACACCTTTCCCGTTCGTATAGGAAGCTAGCGTTCTACTATAGTTCATAAATGTTGAAACAGGTACCTTCCCTTCAATTATGACTTTGTCTGCGTGCGTTTCAGGAGACGAGAAATTTCCATGTGCTTTTTGAATATCGGAGAGTGCGCGTCCAATATGATCTGAATCTATTTTTAATTTATAGGAGTAGTAAGGCTCAAGTAGTATATTATCAGCTTGTTCAAGGCCTTGTCTTAATGCTCTATAAGTTGCTTCTCTAAAGTCACCACCGGAAGTATGTTCGTTGTGTCCGCGTCCAGTTAGGAGCGTTATTTTGATGTCGGTTAGAGTTGATCCAGTTAAGAGCCCGTGGTGATTTTGTTCGAACAAGTGACTCCGTACGAGATTTTGGTTGCCAACAGACAAATCAGTTGAATGACATACATTCTCAAAAGAAATCCCGCTATTTCGTTCAGAAGGTTCAATTTTTATATGTACTTCTGCATAATGCCTTAAAGGTTCAAAGTGTCCGTAACCAACAACAGTTGAATTGACGGTTTCTTTATATATGATTTTGGGTTCATCAAATGTTATCTCGAATTGAAATCGATCACTCACAATTTGTTTCAATACTTCGAGTTGGATAACTCCCATAACGTGGACATGAATTTCTTGTACATAACTATCCCAAATGACATGTAGTGAAGGGTCTTCAGCGTCTAAGAGGGTGAAGCATTTTAATATATCTTTTATGTGGATATTTTCACTGAAAACAACTTTAGATGTGAGTGTTGGAATTAGTTCAAAAAGCATTTTATCTTCGAGCGTTCCAATACCATCGCCAATTGCATTGGAAGAAAGACCAGAAACTGCAATAAGTTCACCAGCTTGTGCAGTCTCAATTGCTTTAAACTTATTGCCATTGTAAACGCGCATTTGAGTAATTTTTTCAATTGCTCCGTTTGTATGTACTTCATCTCGAACTTTCAGTGTTCCGCTAAGCAGCTTCAGAAAAGTAATTCTATTAAGACTTTCATCATGTCGAATTTTATATATACGCGCTGCAAAATCTTCCTCAGAATTGTAGGAAGTGGTTGTTAGCATATCTAAACTACTTAAAAAATTAAGGATACCATCGTCTTGCAAAGCAGAGCCACTGAAACACGGAAATGCCTCTCTTTTGCGAATCATTGATTTGAAAGTATCGAGCCAGATTTCATCGTTATAACCAGTATCCATATATCGTTCAAAAAGATTTTCATCACGTTCAGCAATAAATTCAATGAGTTTTTCTTCCATCTTGTTGGCGTTAAAAGATGATGAAAGAGCTATTGTATCAATTGTTAACTGTCTATGAAACTCATGAATTACCCGTTCAACATCGGCGCCTTCACGGTCCGTTTTATTGATAAAGAAAAAGGTAGGAACTCTATGTTTCTCTAAAAGATTCCACACAGTTTCAGTGTGTCCCTCTATGCCATCAACTGCATTTATGAGGACAACGGCATAATCCATTACTTGGATGGAGCGCTCCATTTCCGGTGAAAAATCGACGTGGCCTGGGGTATCAATAATCGTGTAGGTTGAATCATTATAAAAAAATGTAGCTTGATCTGCAAAAACGGTAATACCGCGGTCTTTCTCTATACTGTGACTATCTAGAAATGTGTCTTTATGATCCACGCGGCCTCGTTGCCGAATACTCTTTGTATGGTAAAGCAATTGTTCTGTAAAGGTTGTTTTACCTGCATCGACATGTGCGAGAATACCGATTGTTTTAAACATATACGTCACCTCAGATTCTACTTATGATTCAGTATAACAAACTCTTCTTTTGGGTAGGGGAATCATTCGTGGTATACTTGAAAAATAAATTAATGGAGATGATAAAAATGCAATATACAAAATCAAAGATGGAAAAACTCGTTAAAAATCATAAAGAATTATCGGATAAGTTGAAGCAAGTAATGAAGGAGCATGATTTAGAGAAAAGTTTTGCTTTAAAAGCGATATACCATTCAGATGTGAAAGATGGAGGAATTTATCAAAGGGATTATCAGGAATTGTAAATGGCGAAAACGAAGCGAAACCGATTTATTATACTTGGACTTATTACAGTATTCGTAGCTGGATGTAGTCAAGAAGCGGTAGAAGAAATTTCGTTTGCAGATGAAAAAGAAGAGTTGATTGTTCCTATCGTTCTTCCAGAAGTTGAGACGTTAAAACCTGAAATAGCAGCTGAAGAACAAATCGAACCGATAGATTTAAATGTATTTGAACAGACTCCACATCAATGGGGAGAACGTGTTGACGGAGTGATGACACGCATAGAAACAAACGAGCAAGTAATTGCGCTTACGTTTGATGCATGTGGAGGTGCCCACGGAAGTGGGTATGATGAGAAGCTAATATCTTTTTTAAAATCGGAACAAGTGCCTGCAACATTATTTGTGAATGAAAGATGGATTCGTGCAAACGAAGAGCTTTTTATTGAGTTAGCAGCGAATCCGCTATTTCAGATTGAAAATCATGGAACACACCATAAACCTTTATCAGTAGTTGGTGGGGAAGCCTGGGGAATCCAGGCGACAACATCTGTACAAGAAGCGCATGATGAAATTATGGACAACCATGAAACGGTCAAGTTGTTAACGGGTATCGAGATGACATTATTCAGATCAGGAACGGCATATTATGATGAAGTCGCCGTTGGCTTGGCAAATGCGCTAGACTATCAAGTTGTTAATTTCGATGTACTAGGAGATGCTGGAGCAACTTTTTCCAGTGAACAAGTGAAAAAGGCACTACTTAATTCAAAAAAAGGTTCCATCGCTCTTTTACATATGAACCAACCGCAAAGTGGAACCGCGGATGGTGTTAAGAAAGCAGTGCCAGTGTTAAGAGAGCAAGGTTTTGAGTTTGTTTTGTTGAAAAATAAACAACTTATATCAAATTAAGTACGCTGCTTCTTAGAAGTGGCGCTTTTTATGTAGTTTCAATCAACTTTAGCGCTTGTTCACGGACTTCTATGTCTAGAGGTGTTGACTGAACAACTTCCCCATCCATAACGACATAAACGGGTCGATTTGTTTCTGTATGTACTTGCTTTCCAGACATATAGGTAACTCCTTCCTGAATAATAGGCTCTCCTTTAAGTAAAGCTGGAAATAAACGAAGTAATATCGTCATGCGTCCTACATCGTGAAGGATTGTAATATTTAGGAGTGAATCATTTGATGAAGCTTGTGGGCAAACAATGAGACCACCCCCATAGGAAGATGTATTTCCGATGGCTATCAACCAAGTTTTATTTGATGTGAAATCTATTCCATCAACAGATACTGTTGATGAGAAGGGTTTGAAAGTAAGAATCGTTATTATGGCAGCTATAGTATAAGCAAATGATCCCAACCTCACTTTATTTAATATTGGTTTATAAAATGAACGATCGGCTCTCCTTCCAATAACTGCATCTACCCCGACTCCAGCAATTGTCATTCCATAGCGATTTTCAACTTTTAATAAATCAATCGTTTTAACCTTGTTTTCAATAAGTCCTTTAACAAATTGATCCGGATCGGATGTTAGTTGAAACATTCTTGCTGTATCATTTCCGGAACCAGCAGGTAGAATAGCCAAAGAAATAGACGTTCCTGCCACTGCCTGAATGACAGAACCAACCGTCCCATCACCACCTATCAATCCTATACTAGAAATCGAATTCGTTTGGACATTGTCCTGGATGAACTTTCGTGTTGCTAATTCAGAATGACTCATTAAAGCTTTATAGGGTATTTCTAGTTGTTTTAGTTTAGTCTCTGTTTCATCCCAAAGCATCCTTGCCTGCCCATTTCCTGCTGTAGGATTAATAATAAATAGGTACATATGATTCCCCACTTTCTTCTAAAAACAAAACGATTACTTTATTTTCAAAGTCCAAATATGTTTTCTAAGTACCTAATTCTTTTTACGGATTACGGAGGACACGCGTTTTTCATTTCCAGCCCTCAAGTTACGTACATTTTCAATATGTTTTAGGATTGCAATGATAAATAAAGTAATTGCTATAATGAGTGGCCAGAGCCCAGTAGCAATCCAGATGGCAACCATAATTAGCGATAGATAAAGCATTAGGATGCCGAATATTAGGAAGTCCGTTACGATTGAAACAAGGATGAATATCGCGAGTGCAATCAATCCAATTTTCCAGTCTAACGCTAGTAATATACCAATTAAACTTGCTGTTCCTTTCCCTCCATTAAACTTCATGTAAAAGGGGAATATATGACCAATCATGATTGCTCCTGCTACCGAAAAGAGTAACAACCAGATAACATCTTCTGAAAATCCTACAGGTTTGATAAGTAATCGGGTAATCATAATTGCAAGTGCACCTTTACTAATATCAATTGCAGCAACTAGTGCACCGAATTTTAGTCCGAGAACAATTGCAACATTTGAAGCACCAGCATTTTTCGTGCCAGATTCTTTCATATTTACGCCAGATATTTTCTGCGCAAGAACAGATCCATGGACACAGCCAACAAAATATCCTCCAATAAGAATAGCTCCTAGCCACACCAACATAAAGAACACCTCTCTACAAAACATTTTAAGAAACAAGGGGAGAGCTACATAATTATTATCCGATGAAAAAACAAGAACAGCAAGCTTATATTGATAGTATATGAAAAAAGAAGCGGAATACTATAAAAATGGATGTAAACCAGTCATCTACTAATCTATTAATTTATGTGGATTTGAGCATTAATGTAAACTTCGCGAATCAATTAGGGGTAGTGGGTGAGTGAAGACTCGTTTTAATTTGTTTTGAAAGGTCCTTAAGAATTGTAAAAGTGTTAGTGTTTAACTGCTCAAGTTAGAGAACTGGGCGATAAGTACAAAATAATACAACGAAAAAAGCATGATCCACTAGGACCATGCCTTTTTCTTCCCCGATTTCGGGGGTATTCTCGGAAAATTTGTTAGTTCCTACGTTCTTTTCACAAACTGTTCTTTCTGACGATACATCTGAACATCCCGTCTGTGCGATCTAGTTGAGCCGACAATAAAGAACTCATCAACTCACAAAATGCACTTGTACAAAAAACTTACCGTTTTACTGCTAGTGATACACGAACTTGTTGGAATCTATTCGTACGATTCCTGACGAGAGTGCCTTTCGCCAGTAAAGCAAATTTTCCGCCAAGGTTGTTGCAGTTCGTCGTTGAAAGGAAATTGTAGGTTACTCGTCTACGTTTTCTTTTCTCCGATGTTTACCTTGTATCTTCATTATACATTGTTTCAGTTCAAAGTAAACTAATAATTTAGATTTAACTAAAAATGAGCGAAATGAACTAATTTTATAGAACAATTTTGAAATAATTACTTAAGATGGACTCTTTTTCTTTGTCAGTTACGGTAATTGAAGTTTCTACACTATTATCAGTAATGCTAAGTTCATTATTTGTTAACGTAATTCTTCCTGTAGGAGTAGAACGAGTAATGATATCAAAGTGAGTAAAAGATGAGCCTTCTGAAACTTGATTGAATACACAACCTTCATGAAAGTCAGGTAAGTTTTTATAATCCAATGTAAACCTATATAATATCCGTTCGCCAACTTCGTTTTTCTGGATCAAATCCAGCGAATCATCTGCAAGTCTTTCTATACGATAAAAACTACTTATATCTTGCTGGATACTTCCATCTAAAGGTATTGGAACGCGGGGAGTAGCCGCACCAAATCCAACATCTAGCAAGTAGGGAACATCTAACTTAACTATCAGTGCAACATGCGTATGTTCTTTCGCCCAAATACCGTTCGGCCTTTTTACAGTTGCAGGAACAAAGTGAGCAGTATATCCAAGCTCAATGAGTAACCAGTGAAAGAGGCCATTAACTTCGTAACAATAACCTCCACGGTTGTGTCCGACAATTTTATCGTATATCGTTTGTAAGTTTAAATAGATGGGGACTCTACGAATAACGTCCAAATTCTCAAATGGGATATGTTGCATATGTAGTTCTTGTAATTTCGTTAAATTTGATAAAGAGATGTCGGTGAAAGATTCAGCGCCAAATCGCTTTAAATATTGTTTTACATCCATTTCGTTAATCACCTTTTCTATAATATGTTTACGAATTCATTAACCAACTGTTACGATAACTATGAAATAAAAAACCATTGCAATTAGACCAACTGGAACACCAAAACGTGCCCATTCTGCACTTGTAATCCGAAGTTTACCAGCAACAATTATGTTCGGGATATTTCCCGGTATTAGCATACCGCCACTAATAAGCAGTCCGAGTAATATGGCTTTTATAGTAGGACCATCCATACGAGGACTAATTTCTGCTGCTGCTAATGTAGCGTTATCCAACACTGCTGAAATCATATTGATCCAGTAAAGAGCTAGGTGACTAAATCCAAGTAGATAGTTTTCAATAAGGGGTTCAAAACCTGCGCCTAAGAGTGTCAATGCCATTACAAACAAATACACCTTAAATCCCCGAATGATAATTTCGAAATAAGTTTCTGTCTTTTGGCTAGCTGATTCTCCTTTTTTTTCAATCGTTGGATTGATAATTGCAGCAGCTAGGACTCCAAAAATGACCACACCTGGAATTACATCTGGTCCTATCAATCGCAGTAGATAGAAAAAATCTTCATTAAGTTTACTAGTTGCAATTGTCGAAAGAGGTTCACCAATTGGTGTAAGTGCTGCGCCGAGACCAATTGAATAGCAAGCAATAATGACCAAGCGAATTTCTGATTTTCTTTCGAGATTTAAAACCCCTACAATTGTGACAAGTACAATCGCTGCTATTATCGCAGTAATTATACTGGAGATTAGCCCTAATACGATGACAACAAGTGCAATAAATAAGCGGAAAGGAATTCTAGTACTCATTCCTATAATTCCTTTTTCGATAGGATTCTGAAGCCAACGGAATAAGAAGCCTGCAACAATTACTGCGAAAGTTATAGTGAGTGGATCAAGTAAAGCTTTGATTATCAAATCCGTGTTAAGAACCTGGCTAACGATAACGGCAGAAGTGCCCATTATGAACAAAAATACTTCTAGGTTCCGTTCAACTGTTCTTACTGTAAACGGCATGAAGAGTACGAGCATCAAAATAATCATTAGCCCAAGCAACTTTGTTACATCCCCTTATCTATACTAATTAGTATATCATGAAGCTTATTATAAAAAGTTAGGCGTTAAAATAGTAAAATGTCTGGAAGAATCATTTTTATTTCAGGATATAAGTTTTAAAAAGAGTTTGTTTGTGGTATATGATATATATGGAGGTGGAATCCAAAAGATGTATATAAATATAGCAGTATTTCTAGTCGCTGTAGCATTTGCAATAACTTCGATCTATATGATAACAATACTTATCCGAATTACATCACTTTTTTCAACCCTCGGTAACACTATCTCTGCTACGGAGGGAAAATTGGATCAGATGGTCATTGAAGTAGAAAATTTAGTTGTTGAAACAGAACAGACGGCAAGTGACGTAAAAGAAAAACTACAAGCTACCGACGGGTTGTTTGCATCTATACAAAATGTCGGACAGGCTACATCCATTGCGAGTGGAAAATTACTTTCAGTGACGAAAACATATTCAAAGAGCGAATCAGCGGGTGGTTTAAAGCCATTTGTTCGGGCAATTCAATTCAGTGAGTTTACATCTACTTTATTTGATTCATGGATGAAGGGGAAAAAATATAGTAAGAAGTGAGGGAATAATTAATGGATTTAGTTGGAATCGGCATATTACTCATAGGTATCGCAATTTTAATAATCGCAATTTTCTTAGCTAGAATTTTAAAGAATTTAGCTTCGATATTAAGTGGTGTCGACAAAACAGTGGAGCTGTTACCAAAGCAACTGGACACGCTTATGAATGAAACTGGTGAATTGTTACATAACACAAATAACACATTAGCGGATGTGAATGAAAAGCTTGGAACACTAACTCCGATTTTTCATATTGTCGGCGATGTTGGTGAATCTACGCGTAAGTTTTCATCGGCATTGGTTGATGTAACCAAAACGGGTTCAAAGAAACTAGATGCCGCGGATACAACGAATCAAAATAAAAAATTGGGTGGCATTTATGGTTCAACTGCCCTAGGTTATTATTTATTTGGTAAGCGCAAGGGCCTAAAGAAATCAAAGTTATTTGTTGAAGGTGAGAAGCGCTCAAATGAAATTATCGATATGAATGCAGCTGCAACCAATGATGTAAAAATATAAAAAACACGTATGAAGATTTTTTCTTCATACGTGTTTTTTTATTCTGTCATTGAAAGTGCCTGTTTGATTTGTTTTCTTCTTTGATAGAGAAAGAAGAAAAAAGCAAGAGGTGCATAAATTCCTTGAAGTCTTTGGCGGAGTGCAAATTCTCTTGCCTCGGTCGTATGACTTTTCAAAGCAAGTGTTTTATCAAGTGCAAGAGAAGATAATTCTTGGGATGATTCACCAGCATCACGGACTATATAAAAGACAGGAGTGATTTGATTTATCTCATTGTTTACATGCGCAAGCGTTTCGTTCCCTTTTTGGAAGATCTCAGCTGCTTGTTTAGATGTATTTTCGAGTACAGTAGGGAGTCCATCAGTCGTTTTCTGTAAGCTGTCAAGAACAACTGCCAATTTCGTTAATGGTTTGATTAACAAAAAAGTAAGAATAAGTAATGCGATTCCGATAAAAACTACACCTATACCTAACCAGTCCAAATTGGTCACCTCTTTTGCTTATTTGTGGTTGTTCTTTTCTCTTTGAAGACTATAATACATCCTCGCGATTGTTTCCGTAACTACACTAGCTTGTTCCATGATTTTTGTGTACTTCTCTGGCGGATTCGAAACTTGAGTAGCAACATCCTTTATGGATTTATTCATAAAGCCTGCAGAATGTCCTAGATTTTCAGCAGATTTTGCAAGAACATCTATGGACTGCATTTTTCTCTCCGCATCTTCCGCAATCTCATTTGTCTTCATAAGTAAACTCTCTGTCTTTTCTGTGATTCCACCGAGCTTCGTTTCAACACGCTCCAGTGTTTTTGAAACGTCCGCCATTGTTTGTTTAGCGCTTTTCAGAGTAATAATAACAAAAATTGCGATAAGTAGTAATGAAAGTGCAGCAATTAGTGCACTTGCATATAATAGAAACTCCACTTAGCGCTCACCTCCATTTCTATAAAGTAGTGCTACATTAATAATACCACTTTTTGGGCTTTGGTAAACAATGATTCCTTAAACTGGATTTGTATACTAAAAAAAGCATGATCCAATAAGAATCATGCTTTCCAAATAAGTAGGCTATTTGATTAGCGAACACCTTTCATGAAGCGCTGAATGATAGGTGAAACTAAGAATAGGATAATGGCTAATAGAATAGCTATTCCGCCAATTGTTCCGAAATACAACATTTCATTTTTAGGTGAATAGAATTTTACGATTTGTGCATTTAACGCTTGTGCAGCGGCGTTCGACAAGAACCATAGGCTCATTGTTTGTGCTGAGAATGCTGCCGGAGCCAATTTGGTAGTAGCTGATAAGCCTACGGGAGAAAGAAGAAGTTCTCCTAATACAACTACAAAAATACTTAATACTAACCATAAAGGATTCACAAGTGCGTCCGTACCACCTAGGTAGCCTGGTAGTAAAATAATGATGAAAGACAATCCAGCAAAAAGTAGTCCTAGTGAAAACTTTTGTGGAATAGATGGCTGTCTGTCCCCAAGTTTAACCCAAAGCCAAGCGAAAAGGGGTGCAAGAGTAATTATAAATAAAGGGTTGAACGATTGGAACCAAGCAGGTGAAATTTCAATACCGAAAAAATTAAGGTCAATTCGTGTATCTGCATACACTGCAAATATCGTTGATCCTTGTTCTTGAATCGCCCAAAACATGACCGAAGCTAAAAACAAGGGAATAAAAGCTAGTATGCGTGATTGTTCCACTTTATTCGTTTTAGGGCTTCTGTACATGACTACAAAATAAATTGTAGGAATTAGGAAACCAAGTACTCCAACAATGGCTATAAATGAATCGAAAGTTAACCATCCATTTGGTAGGCTGAACGCGAAAAGAACTGCTGAAAGAAACGCAAATATAGAGAATGTCGTTGTTAATTTTTTCTTTACGAAACCAAAGTAGAAGAATCCACCGAATAGAACTAACGTAAGAAAAGTAAATCCAAGATTAAATTCGGTTTCCATAAAACTACCGCCGACTAATGCCGTAATAAAGAGTACTGAAACAGTAAAAATTAAAATTACTTTTTTCTTTTCATTTTGTTCCAGTGGATTTGGAACTTGTTGGCCTGCGAGTCCTAGATTTTTCTTTTTTGTTAATACAAAGAGAAGCAATCCGAAGAACATCCCAATAGCCGCTACTCCGAATCCAAGATGGAAGTTGATTTTCATCAAACCACCGGTAATAAGTGGGGAGATAAATGCACCCATATTGATACCCATATAAAAGATACTGAATCCAGCATCACGACGGTTATCAGTTTCAGGATAAATTTCACCAACAATACTCGAAACGTTCGGTTTTAGAAGGCCTGTACCAAGTACGATCAGAAGCATTGAGATGAAAAACAGCGTTAAACTTCCTGGAATAGCTAGGGCGATGTGACCAAGCATAATTAGAACTCCACCGTAGAATACCGCTTTTGAAGTACCGAAGATCCGATCTGCAAGCCATCCGCCAATAATTCCCGACATGTACACTAAGGAACCGTAAATTGACATGATTGACAGTGCAAGAGGCTTACTTAGTCCCAGACCACCTTGCGAAAGTTCGTAATACATATAGTAAACAAGAATTGCCCTCATACCATAATATGAGAACCGCTCCCAAAACTCAGTGAAGAATAATGTGAGGAGTCCTTTTGGATGTCCAAAAAATCCTTTTTGAGGGACGCTTTCAATGATTTGCTGCTTCGTAAATTTTGACAATGTATACACTCCCTTAGATGTTTTTAATGATACATCTATCTCTTTTGTGAAGTCAAAAATAACAATTCAAAGCATAAAATAAAAGAATACATTGATTTTACAGCATCTTTGTAATTGATAAACTATTTTAGAATTGCAATATAGAAGATATGGTTTTGGAAAGAAAATTAAGAAACGAATAAATCATGGAGGTAAGACCTAATCCGAAATATAAAATGACTATTCTCATGTTATCTTTCC
This sequence comes from Sporosarcina sp. CAU 1771, assembly GCF_054482775.1. Lineage (NCBI taxonomy): Bacteria > Bacillati > Bacillota > Bacilli > Caryophanales > Caryophanaceae > Sporosarcina > Sporosarcina sp. CAU 1771. The sequence continues at coordinate 22,164 of NZ_JBTLRN010000022.1, forward strand.
CGATTTCATACAATGAACTACAACGAAAAGTATATTACCGAGATTAGGGGGTGGCTGGATTGGAAATTTACGACGTAGTACTTATACCTTTAATAATTGGAATTGTTCAATTGCTCAAAATCACTGGTTTGCCAAAAAAGATGTTACCTATTGTTTCGTTACTATTTGGTCTATTGGCAGGGATTTTTTATATGCACCCAGGCGATATTAAAGGCGGAATACTTGTTGGATTAATGATGGGTTTATCCGCAAGTGGTATGTATTCAGGAGGTAAAGCGTTAATCGAGCAACCTGAAAGCAATAAGGATTCATTTAGTTAGTAAGCAATGTAATCCAAGTATGGTAAACTCTTTGGTAATGAAGTTATAAATCAACCTTCTATCAACAGAAAGTTCCGGACAAAATCATAGGGAGAGTATAAGTTCACTCTCCCTTTCGTGACGAGATAAATGAGACGTTTTGTGAGGTAGGCTTGAACCATTATTATCAATTGCAGAGGTGAGATGGATGAAGATAATTGTGGCTCCGGATTCATTTAAAGGGAGTTTAACTGCAGTCGAAGCTGCGGAAGCAATGAAGACGGGAATTCATAATGTAGATCCTACAATTGAAACCATTTTGTTGCCAGCAGCAGACGGCGGTGAGGGGACAATGAGCAGTCTAGTGGGTGCTACTGAAGGTAAACTAGTTTCGATTCTCGTACATGATCCATTGGGAAGAATAATCGAAGCGTGCTATGGAGTATTAGGTGACGAAGAAACATGCGTTATTGAAATTGCAGAAGCATCTGGCATAATGCTTTTATCTGAAGAAGAATTAAATCCATTATTGACTTCCTCTTATGGTACAGGCCAATTAATCCGACATGCACTCGATGCGGGGTATAGAAAGTTTATTATTGGACTAGGCGGAAGTGCTACGAATGATGGTGGCGCAGGCATGCTAGAAGCTTTAGGGATGAACTTGCTTGACGTTAGTGGCGCGGCCCTCACAAGAGGCGGTGGCTCACTAGATGAACTTGCTAGCATTGACAGTACTGATTTTCATCCATACATAGCACAAAGTAACTTTGTTATTGCCTGTGATGTAGAAAATCCGCTGATTGGACCGCTAGGAGCATCTGCTGTGTTTGGCCCTCAAAAAGGGGCAACACCAGAAATGGTTGCACAACTTGATGCGAACTTAAAGAATTATGGTAATGTGATCGAAAGAATAACTGGAAATTCTCTTCAATCAAAGAAAGGTGCAGGAGCTGCAGGAGGAGCAGGGGGTGCTTTTCTAGCTTTCTTTCCATGTGATATGAAGCAAGGAATTAGCGTTGTATTAAAGGCAATTTCTTTCGATGAACATCTAACAGACGCTCACTTAGTTTTGACAGGCGAGGGAAAGACAGATGTACAAACCTTGTCTGGAAAAACCCCTTTCGGCATCGCCAAGGCATGTGAAAACAGAGGGAAGCCGGTTATTCTCATTTCGGGAACGATTGATAATCAGAATGATCAGCAGTTCGAATCCTTATTTACCGAAATTCACTCGATTTCAGATGAAGCAGTTACGGAAGAAGATTCAATAAAAAATGCTTTTCGATATCTTCAATTAAAAACAGAACGAGTAATTGAAAACTACGTTAAAAATAATCAAATGATGCGATAAAGTTAACTCTTATTATCGCATCATTTGTTCTTCTTGTTCATAACGATCAAAGAGAGTAAGAAAAACAGAATAGTCGTGCCTATTAGATAGATAACGCTTGTTAAGGGAGAAACAATTTTACCATTAACTTCGAAAACGACCCCCATGTTCGATAGAAATAATTCTTTCATTTCAGCAGGTGCTTGTGAAAAAGCTTCAATCATAGGAGAATCCATAAGTAATTGCCTGAACAATACAGCTGAATGAGAAACCGGAAAGATTTTTACGATTGTTTGCAAATAGTCAGGCAAACTGCCGATTGGAATATATATCCCTGCCACAAACCCTAAAAGTGTACCGATGACCGTGCTAGCTGCTGCAAAAGCATTAGACGTTTTAAAAAATGAAACTAAGAGTAGAATCATAGACGCACTTGCTAAAACTGACAAGATGATGACACCAATAACAGCAAGCATTTTACTTGGAGATAATAGCGATTCACCAATAAAAAATAGGTAGATTTCTGCAGTAATTAATGTAAAGAAACACATGATAAAACCTATAAATAATGCGCTTAGAACATATCCCCCAACTAACTTCCCTCGTGAAATAGGAGAGGAATAAAAATCCATATACGTTTTATTTGAACGATCCTCTACAAGATTTCCGAATGAACCTAAAGTAGTTGTTAGCGATGTAATTGCTAACATTCCGGCGATAAACCAAGACGTTAGCAAGCCCTTTTTCGAAGGGAAGTCAGGAAGGCTCTTGGCTGTCAAATCCCCTAAAAATAAAACGTATAAAGCGATTAATATAAGTACGGCTAGTAATGAAAAGAAAACCGTTGCTTTGTCTCTAAAATATAATAGGATGTTACGCTTGGCGAAGGCTAACATTGTCAGTCACATCCTTTCCGTTAATTACAATGAATACGTCATCTAAACTGGATTTACGTACTTCAAACGATGTGATGAACTTCGAGTATGCGGACAAAATAGGAATGGCATCCAATGTTTCCTCTAAGGCAATATAAACGAGAGACTTTTCAGTGTGAAATGCATACTGATCTGCAAGTAGTCTATTTTTCATCTCATCCTCATTATTCGTAGTGCAAATTAGTTTATGTGATGAGTGCGTATCTTTTAACTGTTCAGGTGTTCCTTTTGCAATAATATTCCCTTCTTTCATCACTACAACATAATCAGCCCCTACAGCTTCTTCTATATAATGTGTAGTTAAAAAAACAGTCATTTTTCGTTCTTTTTGAAGAATAAGAATAGTTTCCCATATATTTTTTCTGCTTTGTGAATCGAGTCCTGTCGTCGGTTCATCCAATACTAAAATAGAGGGATTATGAAGAAGTGCACGTGCTATATCTGCTCTTCGCTTTTCACCGCCTGACAACTTTCCATAGGGGCGTTTTAAAAATGAATGCAATCCTGCTAAAGAGACCACTCTTTCGATTGCAGCATCTCTTTCCTTTTTGTTGTGCCCATAAAAAGCACTTCGAATTTTCAAATTCTCTTCAACAGTAAGCAAAGCATCCAATAAGCTTTCTTGAAAGACGACACCGATTTCCTTTCGTATGGCATGATCATCTTTACCTACCATATAGCCATGCACTTTAACAGTACCTTTATCTTGTTGTAATAGAGTCAACAAGATAGAAATCGTGGTTGATTTCCCGGCGCCATTTGTTCCTAAAAACGCAAAAAGGGAACCTTTTTCTACATAAAAACTACAATTATTTACTGCTTGAACTTCACCAAATGATTTGGATAAATTCTCGACTTCAATAATTTTGTTCATTGACTTCCTTCCTTTCCTTATTGCGTGAGCGTATAGCTAAATTAATTTTGTCCGCAGTAGCTTTATCACCAATAAAAAGAATTGTTATCAGGAGGATATAAACTGCTAAACCCATCCCCAGAACATAAATTGTGTAAATGCTTTTAAGTGGCACCATATTAAAAAAGGAGATTGCAACGATTAATACGAATTGAACTATGAAAACTTCTAGTAGTCTTGAAAGTAGTGAACTCTGTATAGGTAGCAAATGGATTATGTAGATGAAAAACAAAATACTGATGGAGATAAACAACATTGTAAAAGCCAGTTGTTCATCGTATGGCGGGAATATATCTATGGAACTGAAAAACAGATAAAAAACTGAGCTTAACGTAAACGAGATACAACCCGAGCTAATATACCTCATGATTTCTTTCATAAGACTTCCTCCTTACTTCAAAAAAGTTTCTTTGAATTTTTTAACATAGTGTCAATTAACAATAACTTTCTCTCCGTTCAATAAGATCGCCTCAAACTTACCGTTAAATAAAGCGCGAACATTTTCAATATAGGATGTATTGACGATTAAATTTTTACTAATACGAATGAAGTTTGTATTTTGGACAAGTTGCTCGAGTTCATACAATTTCAAATCACTTTGATAGACGTCTTTTTCATCGTAAAGAAATGTTTTATTGTCGACGGATTCGAAATAAAATAAATCTGAAATGGATAGAATATAAGTTGTGTCGTTTCTCTTTCCAGTTAAGGTAAGTTCAAATTGTTTGATTTGATTTATCAAACGATTAAGTTGCGCATCGATACGTGGACAGTTTATTATTATTTCTACATCTTTTTGCGTATCAGATTCATTGATTGTTAGGCGAATGATTCTCACATCCTTCGAGTAATTCTTTACTAGTTGAAGCGTACCATTTCATAATTGGTGGAACAACGATAAATAGGTAAGTTGCATATGGTCAATGGCAAGATGCATTTTATTGAATTCAAATGTTGATTTCCTTGGCAAAAGGTGAAGTTTTACGATATAAACCTCCAATTTACATTTAATAGACGGAATAAGCTATACTAGGTATATGTAAGCTTAGAAATGGATGTGTTGTTATGAGTCAATTGATTGTCGAAAAATTAACAAAGACCGTCGGAGAAAAAACACTGTTTGAAAATATAGCGTTCACAATTGTAAACGGTGAAAAGGTAGGACTTATTGGTGTTAACGGTACTGGTAAATCGACGTTGTTGTCGATTATTAGTGGAATTGAAGAAGCTGATTCAATTTCTAAAGAGCATCCAAATAAATACAGAATTGTTTATTTGCCACAAGAACCTTCAGAAGATCCAAACCTAACTGTAATGGAAACGGTGTTTAATAGTGATGCTCCCATTATTCGCATAAATCTTGAATATGAAAATGCACTCGATGCTCTTTCGGTAGATGCTGAGTCAACAGCTACCCAAGATCGTTACTCACAAGCGATGAATAATATGGATGATTATAATGCATGGGATTTAAATGCGAAGGCACGTACGATTTTATCTAAGTTAGGTATAGAAACCTTTGATAAGAAGATGGGTGAGTTATCGGGGGGACAGCAAAAGCGTGTTTCATTAGCTAAAGTACTTATTGAACCAGCTGATTTACTACTTTTGGATGAGCCTACAAACCATTTAGATGTTGAGTCAATCACTTGGCTTCAAGATTATTTGAATAACGAACAAGGTGCAGTAATTTTTGTGACGCATGATCGTTATTTTCTTGATGGTATCGCAACTCACATCTATGAACTAGCAAATAAAACGTTGTATTCACATACAGGAAATTATGCCGATTACTTAGAGGCAAGAGCTCTTCGTGAAGAAATGGATGCATCTACAGATGACAAGATGAGGAATCGCTTCCGAACGGAGTTGAAGTGGATTCGACGTGGTGCCAAAGCAAGGTCAACAAAACAAAAAGCTAGAATTGGTCGTTTTGAGGAACTAAAAGAAAAAGTAAAGAAAGAAGATGCGGGCCCGGATATGGATGTTGCACTTAAAACAACTCGCCTTGGAAAGAAAGTACTTGAAGCAATCGGAATATCCAAATCGTTTGGAGACAAATTAATAATCGATGATTTCTCAAGCCTTCTTCAATCAGGTGATCGGATTGCTGTAGTCGGACCAAATGGGGCAGGAAAGTCAACTCTGCTCAATATGTTCTCAGAAGAAAGTCAGCCAGATTCAGGAGAGATTGATAAGGGGTCAACAGTACGTATTGCCCACTTCCATCAACATATTCCCAAGGTAGATGGCGATAAGCGAATTATTGAATATATACGTGAAACGTCAAATGATATTGAAGACGGAACTGGAAATCGTATTTCTGCTTCGCAAATGTTAGAACGTTTTTTATTCCCAACAAGAGCCCATGGAACTCCCATTGGGAAGTTATCTGGCGGGGAACGTAAACGACTGCACTTATTGAAGCTGCTTATGGAACAACCAAACGTCCTTCTGCTAGATGAGCCTACAAACGATTTAGACTTAGAAACTCTGTCTGTTTTAGAAAATTTTATTGATACATTTCCAGGCGTTGTTATCACGATTTCACATGATAGATTTTTCTTAGACAGAACTTGTACAAAGTTATGGGTGCTTGATGGTAGCGGAAAAGTCGATACTTGGTTTGGTATTTATTCAGATTTCCTTGAAAGTTATTTACCTCCAGTAGATAATACAGAGGAAGAACTAGTTGAAGTAAGTGAACCAATTGTTAAAGTTGATATTGAAAAAAGAAAAATGTCCTACTCCGAGAGGAAAGAATGGGATACAATCGAAAAAGACGTTGAAGAAGCAGAAGCAATTATTGTTTCAACTGAAGAGGAAATGGCATCGGCTGGGTCAGATTATGATAAATTAAGAGAACTAACAGAAAAACTGGAAAAATTAAATGAAAACTATGAAAAACTCTTTGAACGTTGGACCTATTTGCAGGAATTTGATCAATAATACGAATATAAATTAGGGGGAAATAAAAATGAAAATATTATCAATTGAACCAACACCAAATCCGAATTCGATGAGAATTGTAATGGATACTGAACTACCTACAGGAACGAGCTTTAATCTTAAGAAAAGCGATGCGGATACAGCAACAGAACCAATGGCTTCATTACTAAAAGTAAATGGCATTAATGGTATTTATCACGTCATGAATTTCATGGCAGTTGAAAGAAGCGGAGACGTGGAGTGGGATACTATACTTGCTGATGTACAAGCAATTATCCCAAAGGTATAAGGAGGTAACCTGATTGAAAATCGTAACAATCGAACCAACACCAAGTCCAAATTCAATGAAAATTATTTTAGATATGGAATTACCATCGGGGACGAGTCATAATTATAAAAAAGCAGACGTAGAAACTGCTCCGCATCCGATATCTGATTTATTATCTATTAATGGAATTCGAGGAATTTATCATGTTATGGATTTTTTGGCAGTCGAACGAGTAGGGAATGTTGCATGGGAAACGATTCTTTCAGAAGTCCAAACTGTCTTCAATGATGAACAGGGCGAGCAGAATAACACTGAAGAAGAAGAGGTAGACAATCGTTACGGTGAGGTCTATGTCCATGTCCAAACTTACAAAGATATTCCTCTCCAAGTTAAAGTTTTTGATAGCATTTCAGAAGAGCGATTCGGCTTAAGCGAACGTTTCATCGCAGCTATGAACGAAGTCCATAGTACAGAAGTTGATAACTATATTTTACTACGTAAATGGGCGGATTACGGTATCCGATACGGTGATAAAACTGAAATTGGAGAAGTCGTAATTCAAGAAGTGGAAGCTGCTTATTCAGATGACCGACTGAACGAAATCATTCGTAATTCTAAAGAAGGCGAAACCGATAGTGTACTACGCGGATCAAAAGTAACGCTTGAAGAGTTTACTGTTGATGAATGGGAGAAGAGATTTCAACTTCTTGACCAAATGCCAGATCCAGATATGTCCGATACACCGGTGTTAGAAAAGGCATTAGAAGATGAAAAAATGTCGATTCGAAGACTTGCGACTGTTTATTTGGGCATGATAGAAGATGAAGCTGTAATCCCACTTATCGAAAAAGCTCTTCATGATAAAAGTTGGGCAGTTCGAAGGACAGCAGCCGACTGCATGAGTGACTTAGGTTTTGAAGGGTTTGAACGTGCTGCAATTGATTTATTACAAGACCGAAATAAACTCGTTCGATGGAGAGCCGCAATGTTCCTTTATGAAACAGGAACTGAACGTGCAATTCCGGCCTTAAAGAAAGCTGAGCAGGATCCCGAATTTGAGGTTAAACTTCAAATTGGAATGGCAATCGCTCGAATCTCTGAAGGGGAAGATGCGAAAGGCTCTATTTGGAAACAAATGACCGAGGCCAGATCAGCATCAAACAAATAAAATAGAAAACGTTAGCAACCAATAAATGATACAGGTTGCTAACGTTTTCTTTCTTTATAAAAGGAGAAGAAGAAATGAAGGTACTGAAGTCAGTATTGGTAACACTCATAGTGGTATGTGGGATTGGATATGGCGTGTATTATTACGGATTAAACTGGGCTTCTGACAAGGTAGTAAATGAGGTAACTGCAGAATTAAAAAGTAACGGATATGTAGATGATTTCAAAAAAATGGTTTCTAGTGACCCTGAATTGAAGCAGTACATCGAAGAGGTAGAAAAAGTAGATAGACAAAATCTGGCGTTCACTACGAAAGAAGAGGCAATGCGACTACTCATAAAAAAGATAGGAATATCTGAACTTCTGACGTTACAATCCAAAGCAGAAAAGGGTATGTCCGAGAATGAAATACTTTTCGTTCTACAAGAAATGGAAGGTAAATTTACTGATGAAGAAATCTTGGCATTAAAGGTACTTGCCTTTAATGAGCTAACTAACTAAATATACTTTCTTACTAATTAAATTTATATATCCCGGAAAACTCAGTACTACAAGGTACTTATGATGAATAAATGGTCTTGACAAGGTAGAATGAAAGATGTTCCAAGTCTTTATTAATATCTATTGGATTACAAAGGAGGAAAATAAAATGAATGCTTATGATGAATATATGAAGGGCATTATAGGGCCTATGCGACAAGAATTAGTCCAGACAGGATTTACAGAACTAACAACAGAAGAAGAAGTACAAGAAAATATGAGTAAACTTGAAGGTACCGCGTTAATTGTTATTAATTCGGTTTGTGGGTGTGCCGCAGGTTTAGCTCGTCCTGCAGTTCGAGAAGCACTTGAAGAAACCAAAAATGCACCAGATCATTTGTTTACAGTGTTTGCTGGTCAAGACAAAGAAGCAACATCAGCACTAAGAGACTTAATGCCAGAGGTTGCTCCTAGTTCACCTTCCATTGCATTATGGAAAGATGGTGCACTTGCGTATTTTATACCAAGAGAACAAATCGAGGATTACGAAATGGAGCAAATTAAGGAGCATTTGTCGGGCGCTCTAGACAAAGTTTGCAGTAAGTGAAAACGATAATTTCGACGGGCGGTAGACCAGGCCAGATTTCTCAGCTATTTGCGGAACAAGCAGCTGATGTTCTAGGGTATTCTATTGTTGAGCGAAAAAAAAGGTCGATTGCACGATTGCAAAATGACTACGATGCAGCATGTTTGATCGCGGGGAAGAGTCGATATGAACTTTATCGTAAAGGTATGGAAAAACCATTTTTCTTTCATCCGAACTCGGCAGCATTTCGCATTAAACGATTGGTAACCGGAGAAGAGGACCCACTAATTCAAGCTGCTCAGTTGCAAGAAGGAATGTCGTTTTTAGATTGCACACTTGGTCTCGCCTCAGATAGTATTATTGCTTCTTCTGTAGTGGGAAGTAAGGGGTGCGTAACTGGACTCGAGATGGACCCCGATGTTGCGTTTATAACGAAAGTTGGTTTGCGTTCTTTTCCTTCTGAATCTGCTGAACTCGTAGAAGCTATGAAACGAGTGCAAGTTGTACAGATAGACTCAATCGAGTTTTTAAAAGCACAGGCTGACTCTAGTTGGGATATCGTATATATTGATCCTATGTTTAGTGCTCCTATTGAAGAATCATCTAATTTTACGCCTCTCAGACAAGTCGGTGCGCAAGCTTCATTGACCCTAGAGTGGATGCAACAGGCATACCGTGTCTCTAAGGAGCGGGTTGTCATCAAAGACAGGTTTGACTCACCGGTGTTCGAGCACTACGGTGCGAATCGATTTGTAAGACCAAATACCAAATTCCACTTTGGGACAATAGAAAAAAGGGAAAGCCACCACTTCCTTAATTAGGAGGTGGTGGCTAGTTTTGATTAATGTGTAAAGTTAAGTGCGCTCAAGTATACGAGTAGGGCGAGCATTCCGAGACCCATTACATCGATGATAGTCATCAGTGACAACCTCCTTCAAAAAAACGTACATTTATCTACATATATATTGTACAATGAAAGAAGGAAAGAAGAAACCTTTTCTATTCTAAAATTAAACTTGAAGTGTAGGTGAAAGACTTGAAAAAGTGGTTACAAAAGTCGCTTATTGTTACGGTTGCCCTCCTTACATTTGGTGTAATCACACCAGGACATGAAATATGGACATTTCTTCAAGAAAAAAGTGATACAAAACAAGCTGGTGTACCACAAGAAAATACTACGTATCATTTAGGCTTTGATGAACCCGAAACGAAGTACCATTTTCGTTCCATTGAAGATGAAATTGTCGAAACTGCTAAACAGCAAGCTTATGTAAAATTCGGTTCTAAAATAGGTCCAGTTATAGGCGATGAGTTTGATGAAGTGATCTTTCCAAAAATTGACGAGGCTATTCGAATGACACTGTTAGATACAAATGATATTCAAAAAAGGCGTCTCGCAATTAGTGAAAAGCCGGCCGGGAATTATTCCGAGAAAATCTTTCATGTTGTTGATATGGATTTAAACAAAGATGTAATCCGTTTTCATGTACGAACAGAAAAACGTCCTCAAGATGGTTTTTTCTTTAATTTCCATTATCATATTTCAGAGGACAATTTCGCAACTCATTATTCTATCGGTGATATTTACTGGTCGAAGAACACTCCGCCAAAATGGTTGTCTTAAACAACCATTTTCGCGGAGTTTTTGTTATACTAAAGTTATATGCTAGGAGGGTTTTTTTGAAACAGTATTTAGATTTATGTAAACATGTTCTTGAAACAGGTAATAAGAAAGAAGATCGTACAGGTACTGGAACGGTTAGTGTGTTCGGTTATCAGATGAGATTTGATTTAGCAAAAGGATTTCCTTTAATGACTACCAAAAAAACAGCATTCCGTCTTATCGCTTCGGAACTGTTGTGGTTTTTAAAAGGGGATACAAACGTAAGAACATTGATTCAAGACCGCAACCCAATCTGGGATGAATGGGCGTTTGAACAATGGGTGAGTAGTGACGAATATACAGGTCCTGATATGAAAGATTTTGGACGAAGAGCTACTCAAGATCCTGATTTTGCAGAAGTTTATTTGAAAGAAATGAAATCATTTAAAGAACGCGTTATAGAAGATGAACAATTTGCGGAAAAATATGCAGATCTTGGTCCAGTTTACGGAAAGCAATGGCGTTCGTGGACAACTGGAGATGGTTCTATTGACCAAATTGCAAATTTAATTGAAGGTATTAAAAACAATCCAGATTCAAGGCGTCATATTGTAAGTGCATGGAATCCATCAGAAGTTGAAGATATGGCACTGCCGCCGTGTCATGCACTTTTTCAGTTTTATGTTTCGGAAGGAAAACTATCTTGTCAGCTTTATCAACGCAGCGCAGATATATTTCTTGGAGTGCCGTTTAACATAGCCTCCTATGCGCTTTTGGTGCATTTAATCGCCCATGAATGCGACTTGGAGGTTGGAGAGTTTGTTCACACTTTGGGAGATGCGCATATCTATTCCAATCACATCAATCAAGTGAACGAACAACTATCTAGAGAGCCAAAAGAATTGCCTTCATTAAAACTAAACACAAACGGGAAATCCATTTTCGATATGGAGTTAACTGACATTATTATTGAGGGTTATGATCCCCATCCGCGCATTAAAGCGCCAATTGCTGTCTAAGAAAGGGCGAACTGTATGATTTCATTATTAGTAGCACATGATGCGAATCGAGTAATAGGATTAAATAACGATTTGCCTTGGTATATTCCAGAAGATCTCGCTTATTTTAAAAAAATGACCATGGGAAAAGCGATGGTCATGGGACGAAAAACATATGAATCGATTGGGAGGCCACTTCCCGGAAGATTAAATATAGTCGTCACGAGAAATCAGGACTATTCTGCGGAAGGTGTTCTGGTCGTACAAGACCTAACTGAGGCAATTGAAAAAGCAAAAGAATACAATGAAGAAGTGATGATTATCGGTGGTTCTGAAATATTCAAATTAACTTTAGAAATTGCAGATCGCTTATACATCACGTCGATTCAACACTCATTTCCAGGAGATACTTTTTTTCCAGAGTATAGCTCAGGATGGGAACTCATCTCATCTTCTGAAGAGATGAAAACGGTTGTTGGAATTCCTTTTTCATATTTAATCTACGAAAAAAGTGATAAGGATAAATGATCCGCACAATTAGGACTTTTTCATATTTGTTTGGATATCTCCCTTTCACTATAAAAAAACTTAAGTCTTCGAAGAAAATTAGTTTAGACTTGGATCCATCTATAAGAGATTTATATATAGATGAGATTCCTAAAAAATGGGCGCTCGGAATCTTGAATCAAACGGGTAGTACATTTTCGGTTAGTGGTATTGAGAACCTACCAGAAGGCCCTGTTTTGTTTATTAGTAATCATGAAGGTAATTTTGATATCCCTGTATTAATTGCACACATTCCAAAGCCTTTTGGATTCATATCAAAAGTGGAAGTGAAGAAATTACCAATTATTCGAGAATGGATGATCGAGATGAATTGTGTGTTTCTAGATCGTTCTAATCGTAGAAGTGCCATGAATGTATTGGATGATGCGGCAGTAAAGTTAAAGGAAGGTCATTCTATGTTGATATTTCCCGAAGGAACCAGAAGCAAAAGTGAAGGCGTACAGACTTTTAAATCTGGCTTTGCAAAAATAGCCCAGCTTGCAAATGTTCCGATTGTCCCTATTGCACTTTCAGGCACTTCAATTATTATGGAAAAAAATAACAATATAATTAAGCCTGCACATGTGAAAATTGCAATCTTACCCTTAATTTCTGCTGAACAATGTAAAAATCTTAGTAGAGCAGAACTTCTTAGTCATGCGAATGAAATGATTAAGTTAGCGGTTGAGAAACAAGGTAGGTAAAATACACTTTAAGCTTTCGTATGTCTATGAAATTAAGGAATATGTACCTCCTGTATAGCTTAATTTTAAACAAAAGTATGATTAACTTGATAGATTTATAAAATGTTCATCAAAAGTCGAAGGGAGTATGTCCTGTGAAAAAAGTATATATTGTTACGGATTCGACCTCAGATTTAACTGAAGAAGAAATTAAAAGGAATGGCATTTATGTTGTGCCACTGACGATTCAAATTGAAGGTAAAACTTATATTGACGGCGTAGATTTAGAGCCAAAGGAATTTCTTGAATTGATGGGAGCAGCAAAAGAACTACCAAAAAGTTCACAGCCTGCTGCGGGTGCATTTAAGGAGCTTTACGATGAACTTGGGAAAGATGGAAGTGAAATCATCTCGATACATATGACAGGTGGCATGAGTGGCACCGTTAAATCAGCACAAACAGCCGCTGAAATGTCCAACTCAAATGTAACTGTGATCGATTCAATGTTTATTTCACACGGTTTGGCATTTCAAGTGCTTGAAGCCGTTAAAATGGCTGAAATGGGGAAAACCGTTAAAGAAATTGTTGACCGACTCCACGCTGTTCGAAAAAAGACTTCGCTCTTCGTAGTTGTAGATATTTTAGATAACCTTGTTAAAGGTGGTCGTATTGGGAAAGGTCGAGCAATGATAGGTTCACTGCTAAACATTAAACCTATTGCTACGCTACAAGATGGCGTGTATACACCTGTTGCAAAAGCGAGAAGTCACAAACAAGTGGTCGCGCATTTATTCAAAGCGTTCACAGAAGAAACAGCGGGAAAGGAAGTTCACAGTGTAGGTATCTCACATGCGAATGGGTTGCAAATGGCATTACCTTTAAAAGAACTTATTGAAGAAACTGGAATAATAGATGTCAAGATAACATACGCAACACCGATTATAAGCACTCACACTGGTGAGGGTGCAATTGGTTTTATGTATTATACTGACTAACTCTAACTAGAAAAGGAGAACGTGAAGTGAGGAGAGTACTAGTTAGTCTAATTGTCTTCTCAATATGTTTGTCCGGGTGCACTTCTCCAATTGTAAAATCGACAGACGTTATATTTCCAGAAAGAAAGAGTTCCAACTTTAAAGAATGGACGATACCCAATTATTTTATTCCAAAAGTGATTAAAGTCGTCGGCATTGGAGACTCCTTAACGCAAGGAGTTGGAGATGAATTAAAAAAAGGTGGATACACTGGTCGCATTACGGAAGAGATTAAAGGCTGGAAGGGAATCAAAGACATCGAATTCGATAATTTGGCAAAAAAAGGACGACGAAGTGATCAATTACTGAAGCAACTTGAAGAAAAAGAAATTCAAGCATTTGTGAAAGAAGCGGATATCATTTTACTCACTATTGGTGGAAATGATATTATGAAAGTTGTTAAAAAAAACCTTTTCAAGCTTCAAAAAGAACCATTTTATGATGAATTAAAAAGTTTCGATAAAAATATGGATGAAGTGTTCGGTACTATCAGAGCGTTAAACGATCATGTAGTAATAGGTGTAGCGGGACTTTATAATCCCTTTTCAATTGTAACGGATGAAGCAACCGACTTTGAGGATATAATAGATGAATGGAACAACGCAATAGAATTCCATGCCGTTATGGATGGAAAGTCCTGCTTCGTTCCTGTAGTAGACTTATTTGACTCGAATACAGCAATGGTTTATCACACAGATTTTTTTCACCCGAATGCCAAAGGGTATGACTCAATGGCTCAACGATTTTTAGATTCGTTTGAGATGTGTGATTTACAAAAAATGTCGGATGGGCAGCTGGATATGTAGGGGGACGCATTAAATGAATTTTTGGAAATTAAATTTCTTCTTATTAGTTGGATTGATAATAACCGGTGTTGTCGCATTATTTATCTTTATCGGAAGCCCTGTCGAATCGGTTGAAATACCAGAAGTCCAATCAAACAATGCCTCGACTCATAAATTAACAGTTCGTTCATCTAAAAGCGACTTTGAAGGTATTGCCAATACCTATATTCAAAAAGCTGTGAAAGGTGAACCTTTACCTTTAAAATTAGAAGTGAAAGATGATATTGTATTAACGTCTGAATTGACTGTTTTTTCCTATACGCTTCCTGTTGTAATGCACTTTGAACCAATAGTTAATGCAGATGGGAATTTAGTTTTAAAACAGTCATCCGTTGAATTAGGCAAGTTAACAATTCCTCCTTCGACAGTCTTAAAGATATTAAAAGATTCGGTAAAGCTTCCCTCTTGGATGATTGTCCGCTCCAAAGAGGAAGAAATATTTATCAACTTATCTGATATACCCGTATCCGGAAATTTACAAGTAAGAGCAAAAGAGTTTAATCTTGCAGAAGATGAAATTATTCTTGAAATTTTCATTCCTAAAAAATGAGGAGGAGAACGCATGGGAGAAGCATTAGCAACATTTGCTGGAGGTTGTTTTTGGTGTATGGTAAAACCTTTCCATCGGTATGAAGGCGTTCTATCTGTAGTTTCGGGCTATACAGGTGGAGATATCGTAAACCCATCCTATGAGCTTGTTTGTACGAATAAAACAGGGCATAGGGAGGCGGTACAAATCACTTTTGATGATGAATTAATTTCATATAGTGAGCTACTTGATATTTTCTGGCGTCAAATTGACCCTACAGATCCAGGGGGACAATTTTTTGATCGTGGGGAATCTTATGAAACGGCTATTTTTGTGCATTCAGATGAACAGCAGCTTCTTGCTGAAAATTCTAAGTCAGCCTTACAAAGTTCCGGCAAGTTCGACAAGCCGATTGCGACCGAAATATTGCCCGCAAAACCATTTTACCGAGCTGAAGAAGGGCATCAGGATTATTACATGAAAAATCCAAGTCATTATAATCGCTATGCATCCGGTTCTGGACGAGAGAACTTTAAAAAAGTGAAATGGGGGGAACAATAAATGAAAAAAGATCTCAAGACTAAGTTAACCGCTATGCAATATCATGTAACTCAAGAAAGTGGTACCGAGCCTCCATTTAGAAATGAGTTCGATAGTCATTTTGAGCATGGCATATATGTTGATATTGTTTCGGGGAAACCATTATTTAGCTCTCTAGATAAATACGATGCTGGGTGCGGATGGCCTAGTTTTACAAAGCCGATTGAAAGCGAAGAAGTTTCTGAACACGTTGATCAGACACTTGGGATGCGTAGGGTAGAAGTTCGCTCTAAAACTGCTGATTCACACTTGGGACATGTATTTCCAGATGGTCCTGGTGAGGCCGGACTTAGGTACTGTATAAATTCTGCCGCCCTTCGTTTTATTCCTGTTGATCAATTAAAAGAAGAAGGTTACGAAGCATATATTAGTTTATTCTAATTCAGGAAGGAATTGAGTAAATGAAGCGATCCTTTTATCAATTTACACTTTCGTATCGAGGCGGAGCAAAAGATGATGAAAAATCACGATTTGCTGAACGCATGTTTAATGATTTAAGTTTTCCTAAAGTTGAAACGCAATTCGACCCACTTTCGCGTTATATTGAGGAAAAATCGGATGACGAGCTACGGTCTATTGTTTTTGATGAGTTGTTTAAGATTTACGAAGAAAGAACAGAGCTTTAGTAGACGCCATCTTCATTGCATAAAGGAAATATAGCATGTATGATTATATGGGAAATATAATAATTTCTAACGAAGAAGCTGTATTATTAAAAAAATGGAAGCGGGGAATAATAAATGAGTATACATATTAACGCACAACAAGGAGAGATTGCTGAAACGATTTTACTGCCAGGAGATCCACTACGGGCAAAATATATTGCAGAAAACTTTCTAGAAGATGTGAAACAATACAATGATGTTCGAAACATGTTTGGATACACGGGTACTTATAAAGGTAAGCGTATTTCTGTTCAAGGAACTGGAATGGGTGTTCCATCGATTTCAATCTATATAACAGAACTAATGCAAGAATACGGAGTTAAAAAACTAATTCGTGTTGGAACATGTGGTGCGATACAGAAAGACGTTCATGTTCGCGATGTAATTATTGCCCAGAGTGCGTCAACAAACTCTCGTATGAACCAAATCATCTTCGATGGCAATGATTTTGCACCGACTGCTGACTTTGATTTACTTTTAAAGGCGTATAACGCTGGTGTTGAAAAAGGTTTAGACATAAAGGTTGGAAACGTATATACAGAAGACTTATTCTATAACGAATTTGCTAATCATGAAAAGTGGGCACAATATGGTGTACTTGCAGTTGAAATGGAAGCTGCAGCTCTTTATACACTAGCAGCTAAATTCGGTTGTCAGGCGCTAGCAATTCTAACAGTTAGCGACCACATTCTTACTGGTGAAGCTACTTCAGCAGAAGAACGTCAACTGACGTTTAATGATATGATCGAAGTTGCACTTGACGCAGCGATTCTGGATTAATTGGATGAAGATTCGGCTTCTTTATAGGCCGATTATAGATCAAATGCACATAGGGTGTTTGATTTCTTCCGAATCCAATAGAGCGGAAAGTGAGGAAACAAATGGATGAAAAAGATGAAATCGTTCAAGATGAAGTAACTGACAAACAACCGGCTAAAGGGTACGTAAAACTTAAACCGTTTACCTTTGTGATGCTTGTAATTAGTATCATACTTGTTACTGCAGGTATAACATTCGCCGTACTTATGGTGGGCGAGGATAAGGTAGTTGACGTTGGTTCTCCAGTTCAAGTTCCAACAGTGGAAAGAAATGAATTTAGTAAACTTTTCAATGCTTATGATCAGTTGAAGAAAGATTATTTTGAAGAAATTGATGAAGAAACAATAATCAATGGGGCAATTAACGGAATGGTAGATGCACTTGATGATCCCTATTCTGACTACTTAAACGAACAAGAAGCACTTCAGCTACACGAAAGCATTTCGTCCAGCTTTGAAGGTATTGGCGCGGAAATTCAAGAAAAAGATGGATTTATTGCTGTTGTTTCGCCAATTAAAAATTCGCCAGCTGAAAGAGCGGGCATATTGCCACATGACAAAATAATTGCGGTTGATGGCGAAAGTATTCAAGGAATGTCTTCATCCGAGGCAGTTCTTCTCATACGTGGTGAGAAGGGCACTGAAGTTATCCTTACGATTATGCGTGGTTCTGCGGTTGAATCTGTAGACATAAAAATAACTAGAGATGTCATTCCACTTGAAACAATTTATTCTGAAATGCTTGAGGATGACATAGCTCATATTCGAATTACAAGTTTCTCTGAAGGGACTTATAAAGAACTTTTAGTCGCTCTTGAAGAAATGGAAAAACAGGGCATGAAAGGTCTTATTCTGGATGTCCGACAAAATCCAGGTGGTCTTTTGAACTCAGCCCTTGATATTTCAAGCTTATTTGTTGAGAATGGAAAGAACATATTGCAGTATCAAGGTAAAGATACGGCTCCAGATATATATGTCGCAAAGGGCAATCAAAAAATAACCATCCCAGTTGCCGTAGTGACAGATGAAGGGAGTGCTTCAGCTTCTGAAATCTTAGCTGCAGCTCTCAAGGAGTCAGCTGATATCCCTGTTATTGGTGTGAAAACGTTCGGTAAAGGAACAGTTCAGTCACCTATGGATTTATCAGATGGTTCGAACTTGAAACTAACGACAGCAAAATGGTTAACGCCAAATGGGAATTGGATTCATAAAGAAGGTGTTCAACCAGATATAGAGGTTCCTTATCCTTCATACGCGTTGTTACCTTACTTGGATCCAGTTGTTGAGTTGAAAGAAGGCATGCTCTCTCCTTCTATTAAATCGGCTGAAGAAATGTTGAAAGCCGTTGGATACGAACCAGGAGAGATTGACGGGCTATACGATGAAGCAACTATTGAGGCAGTAGAACAGCTTCAGACAGATCTCGACCTTGAGGTTAATGGAACTCTGGTTGGCCCTACGACTTTAGGGTTAATGGATAAGCTCCGCGATAAAATTGAACAAGACGATCCGCAAATATTGAAAGCAAAAGAAGTATTGTTAGAAAAACTAATTAAATAACTATAAAACGTCCGTCCTTTGGGGCGGACGTTTTCTATAGAGGATGAGGTGTTCGAAT
Source organism: Sporosarcina sp. CAU 1771 (assembly GCF_054482775.1). Taxonomy (NCBI): domain Bacteria; kingdom Bacillati; phylum Bacillota; class Bacilli; order Caryophanales; family Caryophanaceae; genus Sporosarcina; species Sporosarcina sp. CAU 1771. Next base: position 41,033 of record NZ_JBTLRN010000022.1, read on the forward strand.
GGTTGATGTATATTTATTTAGCGGATTTTTAGGTAGTGGAAAAACTTCCTTACTACTAAATGTTATTGAGCAACTAAAAGAAGCGGGGAAGAAACCTGCTGTATTTATGAATGAATTCGGAAAGTTACCATTCGATTCTGACGCGGTTCAGGGTGAAGTTCCATTAAAAGAATTACTTGATGGTTGTATCTGTTGCACTGGATCCGAACAAACAGAAGCTCAACTCCAAGGATTACTGGAAGAGAATCAGGATATAGATGTGATTTTAATTGAAACGACGGGTGCCGCTCATCCAGTAGAAGCACTAGATGCAGTCTATTCGCCACTTTTTGCGGATCGACTCAAAGTTAAAGGGATAATTACGGTTGTGGATAGCAAACTATGGCTTGACCGTAGTAAGCTTTCTCCCCAAATCAGAACCTTATATATGGAACAAATTCGTCATGCTCATCTCCTTCTTGCAAATAAATCAGATTTAATTTCTGAGGGTGAGTTGGCAACACTTACAATGGAAATTGCCCAATTCAATTGCTCCGCACCTTTAGTCCAAACGGTAAATGCAAAAATAAAGTTCTCCTATATCGAGCAAGTGCTTAATGCATCTAAGGAAAGGACTACTGATACGATTATTTCTGGAAAAGGACTGCCACTCTCTTCGAAACTCATTACATTTGAGGAAAGCGTACGACAAGAAGAGTTTGAGGATTGGGTGAAGTCTCTTCCTGATACGGTATATCGAATGAAAGGTTATGTTCCTTTGGTAGGCTATAAAAATCCGTATCTTTTTCAATATGCATATGGCATGGTAAGTTGGTTGCCTGAATATGTTAAAATGCCATCACGACTCGTAATTATAGGAGAAGGAATTGAATCAATTATCTATAAAAAGACCTGATTTTAGTACCCGTCAACCCCAATATTCAAGAAATATAAACATATATGTCCAAGAATCTCCAGTTATGAGTGGAATAATGACCGTTGGTATGGTCTCTATGAATATGTTGGACTTGTTGGAAAGAATATCCGAAATATCTACTCTCTCGCACGTTATGATAGATTGCGAAGGGAGAGAAAAGAGATGAAAAAATCGATTGCAGCTTTATTAGTAAGTTCGGCGCTCTTACTACCGAATAACAACAGTGCCGAGGCTTCAAGTTTTGAAGGAGAGGTACAAGTAAAAAAAATTCAATGGGTGCAACATTCTAGTGAATGGAATGCTAGGGAGTTTAACTTCTATCTAATAGAGCTTCAAAAGTATATAAATAGTCAAATGTATTATGGATGGAGCAATACAACTAATTCTGAAAAAGAGGTTGTAATGCAATCACCCAAACCACCATCTGCAAAGCCTGTGGCACCAGAACCAACAGCACCGGTTGCAAAGCCTACACCATCTGTACCGACAACACCAGTTGCGAAACCAACTCCATCTGTACCATCAACACCGGTTGTGAAGCCTGCACCAGTTGAAAAACCTACAGAAGTACAACAAAATGCTTCTAATTCCGCAGTTGAGCAAGCCGTTCTAGACTTAACAAATGCTGAAAGGCAGAAGGCAGGACTTAAATCATTACAGATAGACAGTAAGTTAATGAACTCTGCTAGACAAAAGTCAACGGATATGGCTACAAAAAACTATTTCTCACATACAAGCCCAACATATGGATCTCCATTTGACCAATTGAAAGCAAATGGAGTTACGTATAGGTCTGCGGCTGAAAATATTGCAATGGGTCAACGATCTGCTGCAGAAGTAGTTCAAGGATGGATGGATTCTCCAGGACACAGACAAAATATTTTGACGTCTGATTTCACACATATCGGAATTGGATATGATGCGAACGGTCATTATTGGACACAACAGTTTATTACAAAATAATTTAATTTAAGAGTTGTCTTTTGCACCGGAATTATTCTGGGGCAGGGGATGACTCTTTTTTTAGATTCCAAAATAAACAGTTCTCATAATATAATTATGTAAACTAATTAGTTTTGAAATCAATACACGTTCATATACAGTTTAAAACGTTTTTCTGTTGCGCATACTCTTCAAAGAGGTGAATTGTATGGATCAAGCGGAGTCGAATGACAGTTTACTATTATATATCAAAAACTTATTCCATAATTCGGCGGATCTGATCGTACGGGAAGTTAGTTGGAAAGATGGCGTCGGTATCGTTTGCTTTTTTAACACGTTGACGGAAAGTGGAGAAGTGAATAAACAAATCGATATTATACGTCAACGCGCGATTGATGAACTCCCAAATTGGGGTGGAACCGCCGCATCAAACGTGGAAGCATTTTCGGTAGGGAAATTGGTAGAAAGTGTTGCAAATGGTTTTATCGCAGTCTATTTTCCCGCGACGAATCTATTAATGACAATTACGATACCATCTTATGAAGTGCGTTCAACTTCTGAACCGACCAATGAATTCGTCATTCGCGGCCCACATGAAGGGTTCGTAGAAAGCAACGATAAAAATATATCCCTCATTCGAAAGCATCTTGCAATCCCAGATCTAGTCGTAAAGGATATAAGGCTAGGGGAAGTTACGAATACGAAAGTCACATATGTTTATATCGATTCAATCGCAAATAAAGATGTTGTTGAGGGCGTTAAAAATCGACTTGAAAATATTGATACACCAAAAGTATACAGCATTGGACAAATCGAGGATTTTTTGGAAGACTCGGTTTGGTCGCCTTTCCCACAGTTCTTAAACACAGAAAGGCCGGACCGTGTAGTTGCGAATTTACTGGAAGGAAAAATCGTTATTTTCACTGACCAATCACCTACAGCACTCATTGCACCGGTTACATTTTTTTCTTTTTTTGAGTCACCAGACGATTTTAATGGACGAGTCTTGGTCGGAACATTCTATCGTATTCTAAGGGTGCTTAGTTTCATGATTGCAATTTTCCTACCTGCATTTTATATTGCGGTGGTCGGTTTCCATTCCGAGATTTTGCCGTTTGAAATAAGTCAAAAAGTGAAAGTTGCAGTGCAAGATATCCCGTACCGTCCGCTAGTTGAAGCGCTAATTGTGGAAGTTTTCATTGAAATTATCCGGGAAGCGGCAATCCGATTACCGGCACCAATTGGTCCGACAATCGGGATTGTTGGCGGTCTTGTTATCGGAGATGCGATTGTTAATGCAGGCCTGGTGTCGAATTTGATGGTCATAGTTGTAGCGATGACCGCAATTGCAAGTTTTGTCGTGCCATCATTCGAAATGAATATGACAATTCGAATGATCCGATTTCCGTTCATGCTTGCAGCGTCCCTTTTTGGATTTTTCGGTATCGCTATCGCGACACTTATCCTATTTATTCATTTGATGAATCAGTCTTCACTGAAACAACCCTATTTGTCACCGGTCGTGCCATTTGATCCCTCCCGTTTTAAAACTATTTTCTTCAGGGTACCTTATTATAAAAATCATAAGCAACAACAAACATTCACACACGGAGGGGACAAGCAGAAAGACGGTGGAGAAACTTGAATTTCAATTTATCAAGACTCCAGTTTTTCCTACTTCTTTTCATTGTACAGACAGGATCGGCATTCTTCTCCTTTCCATCACCGTTTATAAACGCAGTTGGCAGAGATGCATGGCTTGTTTTTCTCGTTGCTGGTGTCCTTCACTACATGCTGCTACTCTTTTATGAAAGATACTATATGCAGTTTGCTATTAATCCTTTCGTCGGGTGGATGTATAAAGGATACTGGCTTTTTGTTACAGTGGTATATCTTGCATACATCGACTATACGTTAGCGGCGTGGGGTTTCCCGGAAACGCCTCAATTTATCGTTCTCGCGGCGCTAGTAAGTGTATCGCTCTATGCAAATTTGAGTAGGGCGGAAACGGTCATCAATTTAACTGTAATTCTTATCCCACTCATCTTCTTTTTTCTTTTAATTTTACAGTTCGCTTGGGATGATTTCATATGGACGAACATTTTCCCACTAGGAGAATCAACTCGAACGGAATGGTTTAAAGGTCTCTTTAAGGCACAGATTGCTTTCATAGGCGTTGAATTATATTTGTTTTTCAGAAGGCATATCGATGTAAAGCAGAAAATAAAAGGCTTACCGTTATTCCTCTACCAAATGGTTTGGTTATCGTTCTTTTTCTTCTCCATTATTGTTACAATTTTATATTTCACGCTTACCGGGTTGCAACAAATTCCGGAACCGATTCTTTATATTTTGAGGTCGCAGGAAGTTACTTTTGTTAAGCGGCTTGACTTGTTCTTCCTCTACATTTGGGTGATTTGGAACATCATTGCGGTTACAATTTTCTCCTTTTCCGCTTTGTACGTTCATCGGCTTCATGCAAAAGAGCATCACAAAAGGGATACGATTATTTGGCATATTTTGCTCGTTTTGTTGCCTTTATTTTTTGTGTCAAAACAATATGTAGTAAAAATGACTGATCTTATCATTTATGTCCACCTTCTATTTACCATCCTCATTCCGACCATCGTCATCATTACGAATAGGAGGAAAGGGAAATGAAAAAAATTGCTCTTATTTCCATCGCATGTACTTTCCTGTTGGGAGGATGTTGGGATGAACAATTATACAAGGAGCTTACCATTGTACCGCTTCTTGGTTTTGAGGGGGAACCTGGGGAAATGAAGGGATATTTCACAAAGCTCGAAGTAACTAATGGCACGGCTAGTTACTCAACTGTTGAAGGAACTGGTGTCTCCCCAAGGCAAGCACGACTCGATGCCAATCGTAAGACAGGGGAAGCGCTCAGTGTTACACAAATGCAAGTAATACTCCTTTCTGAGGAGACTGCGAAAACGGATGTAATAAAGACTTTCGATGTCTTCTTCAGATCTCCAACTAACCCGGTAGGTAGTAGATTTGTCGTTGTAGAAGGGGAAATGGCTCCATATATGGAGAAGAATGAAAAGATATCGGTTGAGCTACCTAATTACTTTATTGACATGTTGGAAGCCGCCATATCGTTCTCTATTATTCCGGACAACGACATTCAAAAAGCCGCTGGAATCCTATTTGACGACGGAATTGACCTTGCATTGCCTTTCATTAAAATGTCCGAAATGACCGGTACACCTGAAGTATCGGGGGTCGCCTTGTTTAGTGGCAACGTTTTTACAGGACACACATTGGACAAGAAGGAATCCACAATCATTCAAGTTCTTCAAAAGCACCTTGGAAAGCATACGATGTTCACATACACGTGGGAAAAAGACGGTAAATCGTTTCCAATCTCAGTTCAACTAGCCACCTTCAAAAGAAAATGGGCCATTCAGGACAGCAAGATTGATGCAACTTATAAAATGAAGTTCAGTGTTGAAGAATTTGGTTACGATCACCTGGATGAAGATAAAACAAGAATAGAATTAGAGAAATACCTTTCGAAAGAATTGACTAAGGATTTCAACAAAGTGATCAAGAAATTGCAAGATGCCAAAAGTGACGTCGTTGGTTTCGGCAGAAATGTTCGCGCATTCCATCCTCACTTATGGAATAAAGGAAAGTGGAGTGATACGTTTTCGGAACTTGAGATAAATGTAAAAGTAGAGGCTGAAATTACACGTACTGGCATACTGAATTGACCATCAAAAAAACCCGCGAAGCTGAAACGCGGGTTTTCGAATTTAAATGAATTTCTTTTTTTGAATATAGACAAGACGAATTGAAAGAGTTAGTGCACCTAAAGTCAGGCCAGCAATTAGACCAACCCAATATCCGTAAGGGCCAAGTTCAGAATAAGTCGCAACTAAATAACCGATAGGCAACCCAAGTACCCAGTAAGATACTATGGCCATAATAAATGTCATATTAACATCTTTATATCCTCTTAAGGCTCCTTGTACCGGAGCTTGTATGGCATCTGATAACTGGAAGAATGCAGCATAAATAAAGAAATGTATCGACAATTTAATGATTTCAAGATCCTTGGTGTAGAAGGAGGCAATTTGTTCTCTAAATAATAATAGAACGGATACCGATACAAAACTAAATGCGATTGCCAAACCGATTCCTAAATAGCTATAATGCTTGGCATCTCTTACCCGTCCTGCCCCAATTTCTTGTCCAACAAGTATTGTTGCACCCATAGATATACTCAGTGGAATCATATAAAGCAATGAAGTGAAATTAAGTGCAATCTGGTGTGCAGAAATTATTGCTGTTGAATAGTTACTCATCATAAGCGTGACTGCAGAAAATATACTTACTTCTACAAAAATTGATATTCCAATAGGAACCCCGATAATTAAAATTTCTTTCCAATGTTTTAGCGAAACCTTACCCCAACGCTGAAACAAGTGGAATTCTGTAAAAGGTCTCCATTTCCAAGCTACTCCACAAGCGATTAAAAACACAAGCCAATAGGTAATCGCAGATGCATATCCAGCTCCAACCCCACCTAGTTCAGGGAACCCCCATTTCCCAAATATAAAAAGATAGTTTAATAATATATTTATTGGTGCGGATAATAATATAATAAACATTGAAACACGAGTTGCTCCTAGACCATCGAAAAATGAACGTAATACAGTATAAGCAAAAAGAGGTAGTAGTCCCAAACTCATTGCTTGTAAGTATCCAGAGGCTAGAATACGTACTTCCTTTTCAAGTGGCATTGCATCAAGAATAGGTGCAATTGCAAATCGTATAATCAGAAAAACTAGAAACGCTAGGGCAACTGATACATAAATTCCTTGTTGTACAGATGGGCGTACATGATCTTTCCGATGCCCCCCAATTAGTTGTGCAATAATTGGAGTCAATCCCATTAAGATGCCAGCTAACCCCGTATATACAGGTACCCATAAGGATGAACCAATTGTAACTCCTGCTAAATGGTATGTATCGTAGCGACCTGTCATAAGAATATCGAAGAGAGTGACTAAATATAAAGCAACTTGAGTAATCAATATGGGCATTACAATCTTCGCAAAAACGTTGGTCTTTCTCTTTATTGAAAGCGTATTTTCCATGGGAATCATCCTTTATATCAAAAATCTATGCTAATAAAATGGCAAACTTTAACGAAATGTGAGTAATCACCATTGTAGCATGATTTGTTTGTTATAATAGGTCAGTGTGTGTGATAATTTCCAACTAAAAAGAGGTGAATGGCCTTATGAAACGGCCGGTGATTTTATTAACAGGTGGCGGAACAGCAGGACACGTATCCGTCAACGAAGCATTGATTCCTGTTTTTGATGAAAGAGGATATGAAATTCATTATATAGGGTCACATGATGGTATTGAAAAAGAGCTAATAGGTGTAGGTCATCCTACTGTTATTTATCATGCAATTCAAAGTGGTAAGTTTCGACGTTACTTTTCAATGAAAAACTTTACAGACCCATTTCGAGTCTGTACCGCTGTTTTTCAAGCATTATCAATTATACGAAAAACAAGACCTGAAATCATTTTTTCAAAAGGTGGATTTGTTTCTGTCCCAGTAGTTTTCGCTGCTAAAATAGCAAAAGTTCCAGTTGTTATCCATGAATCGGATGTTACTCCGGGTTTAGCAAACAAAATGGCTTTACCGTTTTCAAAACATATATTTACCGTGTTTGAGGAAACTCTAGACTATGTCCCTTTGGGAAAAGCAACTTGTAGCGGGCCCATTATACGTCCAGAATTGTTGGAAGGTAAAAGGGATGTAGGTTTAGGAATTGCCCGGTTATCCGGAGAGAAATTAGTTCTTATTGTAATGGGAGGAAGCCAAGGTTCAGCTGTTTTGAACGATGCACTCCGTGACGACTTGCCAACCATTATGAAAACTTTCGACGTGATACATCTTTGCGGAAAAGGTAATTTAGTCGAAGAACTCGAAAGCATTCCGGGATATACCCAATTCGAATATGTTACCGAAGGACTTCCACATCTACTTGCAGCTTCTGACTTTGCAGTTTCAAGAGCGGGATCTAATGCGATCTTTGAGTTGTTAGCCATCCAGAAGCCCATGTTACTTATTCCATTATCTGCAGCAAAGAGTCGAGGGGATCAGATATTAAATGCTGCTCATTTCCAGTCACTTGGAGTTGCCAGTGTATTGAAAGAAGAGGACGTCCCAAAACGGCCTCTTTCGGAAGAACTTGTTTTATTAATACAAAAACAAGATGAATTAAAACGTACTATGTCGAAAGCGACATTACCGAAAACACCTCAACAAATGTCGGAACTTATCATGGAATGGAAATAAAGAGTATAATAATGTAGGTAAAAATGGAGAACAAGGTAATATTTGGTCGGTAAAAATAAGTTTATGCCTATTTAAAGCGAAAATTAACAAATCTTTAATCGAAATCCTTTAAGTTATACAGTTTGCATGGTAAAATTAACAAGGATTAAAAATATAAACACAAAATGCCTAAAGGCAAATGTGGAGGTCATTGGACATGTCGAAAAGTTTTGATACTCATAGGTCCCCTTATGCTTCTTTTTCCGGACCAAATCTTGGGTATATAATGGAAATGTATGAATTGTTTAAAACATCTCCAGAATTGGTTGATCCTGAATTAAGTGAGCTATTTAGTAAGTATGGTGCTCCAAAGATGGAAAACAAGGAACAAGCAGAAGCCTTAAGAGGTGTTGGTCCAGGCGAATTTGAAAACGTGCTTTCAGCATATAAACTGCTAGATGCTATTCGTACTTACGGGCATCTTGCTGCCGATATTTATCCGTTAAACGATCGCCCGAAAGATTATACTCGTATTGATATAGGTTATTATGGCCTAACAGAAGATGACTTGCAAAATATGCCTTCATCACTCTTTTTTGAAGACGTACCTGCAGGTGTAAATGATGGGTTAGATGCTGTCAATTACTTGAAATCTTTGTATACAGGAAAAATCGCGTATGAATTTGATCATGTTATTGATGAAGATGAGCGCAACTGGATTCAATCTAAAATTGAAAATAACAATGTCAAGATGAATCTATCACCTGATCAAAAGAAAGCTCTTTTAGATAGGCTTACTAAGATCGAAGGCTTTGAAAAGTATATTCACCGTACATTTGTTGGTGCAAAACGCTTTTCAATCGAAGGACTTGATACACTAGTAGTCTTTCTTGATGAACTTGTTCGCTTATCGGAAGAAGATAAAACTAAAAAAGTACTTATTGGCATGGCCCACCGTGGACGTCTAAACGTACTTACGCACATCTTGAATAAACCTTATGAAATGATGTTTGCTCAATTTGCCAACATCGATGATGATCCATTCCTCCCAACTGACGGTTCAGTTGAAACGTCACGTGGTTGGTACGGAGATGTAAAATATCATATGGGAGCTACATATAGCGGGGAAACAGGAACGAAAAGGTTCTTGGCTTATAATCCATCTCACCTCGAAGTAGTAAATTCTGTTGTAACAGGACAGACACGTGCTGCCCAAGAGCAAACAGATGAATCAGGGTTTCCTAAACAGGATACAAACGCTGCCTATGCGGTTCTTATTCACGGAGACGCAGCATTTCCTGGACAAGGAATTGTTACGGAATCACTAAACTACAGCCGAGTACCAGGATTTAAAACAGGTGGTTCTATCCACTTAATAGCTAACAATATGATTGGGTTCACAACAGAACATTATGATTCTAGATCAACTCACTATTCGTCAGATCCTGCTAAAGGATTTGAAGTGCCAGTTATACATGTAAATGCGGATTGTCCTGAATCTGTTCTTGCTTCAGCTGCGTTTGCGTTCGAGTATCGTAAAAAGTTCGGAAAAGATATTTTGATTGATTTACTCGGATATCGTCGCTATGGTCATAATGAAATGGATGAGCCGTTAGTTACAAATCCATTGATGTATCATGAAGTGCACAAGCATCCGACTGTTCGTGAACTTTATGGGAACGAACTAGTTTCTGCTAATATCCTTAACGAAAAAGATGTTGTTCAGTTAGATTCGGATGTTTTCAAATTAATGCAAAACGCACATGATGTTGTAAGAGATCATCCTGCATCTAAAAATAAAAAGCCTCATGATAATAGTGTTCCTGCAGAAGTTCTTGCTGGGTACCCTGTAGTTGAGACTGGTGTTGAAGAAAATGTACTTCGAAAAATGAATGAAGAACTACTTACCTATCCAAAAGAATTTTCTGTGTTTGGAAGACTTGTTAAAATTCTTCAAAGGCGAGAAGATCCATTTAAAGGAAAAGGGAAGATAGACTGGGCTCACGCAGAAACACTTGCATTCGGTTCTGTTTTACAAGATGGAAATCCAATTCGATTGACAGGTCAAGATGTTCAACGCGGAACATTTGCCCATCGTCATCTAGTTTTGCATAATGAGAAGACAGGCGAAAAGCATACTCCACTTCATCATATTAGTGGTGCAAAAGCTTCGTTTTCTGTCCATAACAGTCCATTAACTGAATCAGCAATTGTTGGCTATGAATTTGGATATAATCTAGAGGATCAAGAAGCACTTACACTATGGGAAGCACAATATGGTGATTTTGCAAATATGGCACAAGTAATGTTTGACCAATTTGTATCTTCTAGTCGTTCTAAATGGGGACAGAAGTCTGGCCTTGTTATGCTTTTACCACATGCGTATGAAGGTCAAGGTCCTGAACATTCAAGTGCTCGACTAGAGAGGTTTTTACAACTTTGTGGTGAGAATAACTGGACAGTTGCAAACCTTTCGAGTGCTGCAAACTATTTCCACATTTTACGTAGGCAGTCTAAAATGCTTGGTACAGATCCAATGCGCCCATTAGTAATCGTGTCGCCAAAATCATTATTACGTCATCCACTCGTTGGTGCAGATGTTAGCGACTTGACAGAAGGTTCATTCCAAACTGTTCTTGAGCAACCTGGAACAGGTAAGGACGTAGAAAAAGTAGAGCGTATTCTATTTGCTAGCGGTAAAATGGCAATAGATTTAGCTGAAAATGTGAAAGATGGAAAAGGTTTTGAACATCTGCATATTATTCGCGTTGAACAGCTTTATCCATTTCCTTCTGAAAAAATCAGTACAATTGTTTCACGTTATCCAAATGCAAAAGAACTTGTTTGGGTACAAGAAGAGCCAAAAAATATGGGATCTTGGTCGTTTGCACAGCCTTATATAAGTGAAATTGCAGGCGATAAAAAAGTTTCTTATTCAGGTAGAATACATCGCTCAAGCCCATCCGAAGGTGATGGAGAGTCACATACAATTGAGCAAAAACGCATCATTACTGAAGCTTTAAGCCGTTAATAACGGTATATTAAGAGGAGGAATTAATTGTGGCAGAGATCATAGTACCAGAATTAGCAGAATCGATTACAGAAGGAACAATTTCACAGTGGCTAAAACAACCAGGTGATACAGTTGAACGAGGAGAGTTTATCGTTGAACTTGAAACGGATAAAGTAAACGTTGAAATCATTTCTGAAGAAGCTGGAGTTGTTCAACAACATTTAGCAGCAGAAGGTGACACAGTTGAAGTAGGTCAGGTTATCGCTATCGTAGGAGAAGGTTCTGGTACACCAGCAGCACCTGTTGCTACTGAAACACCGGCAGAAACACCGGCAGCGCCTGTTGTGGAAGTTGCTGAAGTTGAATCAGCAGATCGTACAATCGCTAGTCCTGCAGCACGTAAATTAGCACGTGAAAAAGGAATCGATCTTGCAGCTATTTCACCAGTTGACCCTATGGGACGCGTTCGTGTACAAGACGTAGAAGCACATTCTTCAGCTCCTAAAACACAACCAGCACCAAAAGCAGCAACTCCAGTAGCAGCTGCTCAAGATGATGGTCGCATAACTCGTGAAAAAATGACACGTCGTCGTCAAACGATTGCTAAAAGATTGCTTGAAGTTAGACAATCTACTGCAATGCTTACAACGTTTAATGAAATCGACATGACAAAAATGATGGAACTTCGCTCTCGTAAAAAAGACGAATTCTTTGATAAAAATGATGTACGTCTTGGCTTTATGTCATTTTTCACAAAAGCAGTTGTTGCAGCACTTAAAAAATATCCGTATGTAAACTCAGAAATAGATGGCGATGAAATCCTCCTTAAAAATTATTATGATATCGGTATAGCCGTATCAACTGACGGTGGACTTGTTGTACCAAACATTGTAGACGCAGACCGTAAAAACTTTGCAGAAATCGAAGCAACAATCGGTGAGTTGGCTGCAAAAGCACGCGATAATAAATTGACGATTGCTGACATGACAGGTGGTTCATTCACTATTACTAACGGTGGAGTTTTCGGTTCATTATTATCTACTCCAATTCTAAATGGTGCGCAAGTTGGTATTCTTGGAATGCATACAATCCAAAAGCGTCCAGTTGCTATTGGTGATAATGTTGAAATTCGTCCAATGATGTACGTTGCATTATCTTATGATCACCGCGTTATTGATGGAAAAGATTCTGTCGGATTCTTGAAGATGATAAAAGAATTGCTAGAAAATCCAGAAGATCTACTTCTAGGATCATAAGCAATGACTTTTGCTGATTGGGTAACATCTCCGACGATTCGAACTGTGGTTTGCGCTCACGCAGATGCAGAAAAGTATGTTGTGAATAACATGCTGACACCAGGAAAAGAATACGAAGTGAAGAATGAAACAGATGAATTCATTTTTGTAGTCGATAATTCTGGAAAAGTTGGCGGTTATTACAAAACCTATTTTAATTAAGTAACGAAAGAGCCTGATACCCGCAAAGCGGTTTATCAGGCTTTTTTTAACAGGAGGAATGAAACAGATGAATCCAATCGTGTTAAATGAACAAGGTGTAAGGTCAAACAGAATGAGGAATGAAGTTGAACAAAGGTTAATTCAAGAGGGGGGTTATGTTTCACCAGACGCCCATTTATGGGAAGACGTCCTAATAAGTGTCGTCCTTAAAAAGCCTGTTTTACTTAAGGGGCCCACGGGATCTGGGAAGACGAAGTTAGCGCAATCCATCTCAGCTAAATTCAAACAACCAATGCAAAGTATCAATTGCTCTGTTGATTTGGATGCAGAAGCGCTACTTGGATTTAAAACGATTAACCAAAAAAGTGGAGAGACAGTTATTGATTTTGTCGAAGGTCCCGTTGTACAAGCGATGAAATTAGGTCACATTTTATATATTGATGAAATTAATATGGCACGTCCAGAAACCTTACCGATTTTACATAGCGTCTTAGATCATAGACGTGTGTTAACAAACCCATTTACAGGGGAAGTTATCTATGCACACGAAGACTTCTCAGTTGTTTCTGCGATTAACGAAGGTTACGTCGGAACTTCGCCGATGAATGAAGCGCTTAAAAATCGGTTTGTTTCATTTTCTATTCCATATTTATCTGGTTCAGAACTTAAGAACTTACTGATTGAAAGATATCCAGAAGCTTCTATTCAACTGATTGAAACTATACTTTCAATTGGTGAAGATTTAAAGAAACAGGTAGTAAATGGTTTACTTTCGGATGATGCCGCCTCTGTACGTAGTCTACTGGATGCATTAGGTCTTGCTGAGCACATACCTGTAAAAAGAGCCATACGGTATGCGATTGCAGAAAAAATGGATGATAAGATAGAACGCAAACTCGTAATGGAACTTGTCGATACTTGGGTGAAATGAGGCGGGTTTAGTGATGAAAATGAATCGTTTTATACAATTCAATGATGAAATGGTTGATGCAAAAACGTTAATCTTATATGAAAGACTTGGAAGGGCACTTGCAGATGCGCCTTTTCTTGAGCTAACCGAAAGGAAACTCCTCGAATTTCAACCCAAAGAGGGAATCATTTCAATGAGTGTTTTTTGGCGTCATCGAAGTGATGAGTTTATGCATGAAGGTCGATTATCGGATATATATTTATTAACTATAGGGTTCTGGAAGAAATTTAACGTAACTGATTGGACGCGTCACAGAAAAAAATATAGCACACATAAACTTCAGAAGTTTGCCTCGGAGCTACTTCTTCTTTTAGAGGAGTTCCGTCTTATAGATGAAATTATCAAAGAAAGGCCAGGGACGGAAAGTGCCTTTACTATAAGGAAGATGGCTTATAACACGTTTCATAAACAAGCAGTCATTTCAAATATGCAAAAAACTTTCTTAGCAGATGCATTATTAAGTGAATTATTCATTATGTTGAATGATGGATTTTACAATGAAACACCCATTGAATGGGGACCAATAGACATAGGTATAGTAAAAACGATTCTTCAACATGCTTATGATTCGAAAAGTACTTCTGATAGTCTATATATTACAAATCGCATAGTAGAACTAGTTGACCAAGTTATTGATCAGGATTTGGTCAATCAATATTACTCTGTTGCCGAATCATTATCTGAAGAGAATACAGTCTTTAATTATCATAAAGGAATGAAAGATGCAGCTAAGGGTGGGGAAGAGGAAAAAGATACGATTGAAGAGGTATTTCGTTCATGGCATGAAGAAAATGAGGATGAATCTGGAACCCATTTAGAGTTCGAACTAGAACATGGTCGTTCGGGAAAGTCGGATGGCGGAAAGTCTGAATTAGGAAATGAAGATGCAGAAATTGAAGAATTTGGATTCGGTGAATCTAAAGGTGATGTGAGTGACCATAGCACTGAAGATGAAACCGACAAACAAGAAAAAGACAACACTAAAAAAGCCGGAGTGCACTTTGGTAAGGAGCATATCCATGTCACTTATGAAGAACTACGTGTTGAAGTAATGGATAATCCGGAAAATCGTCAAAAATTATCCCAATGGCGCGAAGAACAGAAACCTTTTGTTCGTTCTTTTGTTGAAGAGATGAAAAAGAGAATCGAACTTAAACAGGATACAAAGCGTGAAAAGTTGATGAAAGGAAGACTTTCATCAAAACTGACGACATTAGTCGTAGATGAACGACCAAGGCCATTTTATCGAAAAAATGCGCCATCGGTAAATTTAGATGCAGTTTTTGGTTTACTCGTTGATGGCTCTGCATCAATGTTGGATAAACTTGATGAAACGAGATGTGCAGTTCTCCTATTTCATGATGTATTAAGACAGTTACAAGTGAATCATGAGATTTCATCCTATTATGAAGATGCCTATAACGCATCTGAAGAAGTTCAACCGAATGTATTTAGTCGTATGCACACATTTGCTGAACGCGATAAGGATAATGGATTAGCTATATTATCATTCGAAGCGAATGAGGATAACCGTGATGGGTTTGCAATTCGATGGATGGCCGAGCGATTGGCTGTTCGACAAGAAAAGCATAAGTTTTTACTAGTTTTCTCGGATGGAGAACCTTCTGCTTTTGGTTACGATCGAAATGGTATTTTAGATACCGCAGAAGCCGTATTAGAAACTGAAAAAAGAGGGGTAACTGTATTGCATTTGTTCTTATCTACAGAGGAACCTACCGAGGATAGAAAAGCAATATTCACTATGATGTTCGGAAGTAAAACCGCATCATCCAATTCTGTTGAGAGTTTTACGGATCAAACACTTCGTATTTTAAGGAAATCACTCGCGATTGCAATTCGTAATACTTAATAGAAAAACACAAAACCGCCTCTAGGATGGGCGGTTTTGTGTTTTCTCATGCACTGCAAGAAGACGCTGTTTAAGTTCTTCTTCCATTTGTCCAATTTCAATTTCAGCAGCTTTTCGTTTCGCACGACCATCTGCTTGAATTAGTAATGTTTCTTCAATCGTTTGTATTAAATTCTCTTGTGTTTTCTTCAATGTATCAATTTCGATAATCCCACGCTCATTTTCTTTTGCAGTTTCGATTGAGTTGATTTTCAACATTTCAGAGTTCTTTAATAGTAATTCATTCGTCGTTTTTGTAACGAGCTTTTGTGATTCTACAGCTTTCTTTTGTTTATTTAGAGTAAGTGCAATTGCAATTTGATTTTTCCAAAGCGGTATAGATGTCATAATTGAGGATTGAATTTTCTCAGCAAGTGTTTGATTTGTCTGTTGAATCATTCGAATTTGTGGTGCACTTTGTATTGTAATTTGACGGGAAAGTTGCAAGTCATAAAGTCGCTTTTCCAGTCGATCTAAAAATTGTCCCATATCATTAACTTCTTGAAATGCCATTTGGTCGTTTGATAATTCTGCTTCTCTTCGCATTTCAGGAATCAGGACATTTGCAATTTCATCCCGTTTAATTTCTGCGGCAGCAATAAATACATTGAGCGCTTGGAAATAGGTTTTATTTTGTTCGTATAATTGATCTAGCATTTTCACATCATCTATTAGTCCTCTTTTTGAATGCTCAAGTTGAATGCCTATGCGATCGATTTGAGTGCTAAGTTTTTGATATTTTGTCATCATTTCTTGCAGTGATTTAGATACTTTTCCAAATAAACGACTTAAGCCTGACTTCTTCTTTTCTGACAAATCTTCAGGATCAATTTCTGAAAGTTTGTCCATAAGATCCTTTAATATGTCCCCAACAGGACCGATATCATTGCTTTGTACGTGGTCCAGCATTTGGTTCGAAAACCTTGACAGTTCGCCTTGAGCATTCGCACCATATGTGATTATGGCTTCATAGTTACCGACTGGAATTTGTGAGGCTAATTGTATTGCTTTCTCACGTTCCTCTGGCGTTAGTCGGTCAATCAACTTAACGGCAGTGCCGGCCTCTTTATTTACAGCCTGTACATCGGTAGAAAGTATAGACTCCTTAATCTCAAATGGACTTTCAAGTAAATCATCAAATGATTTTGTATCGTTTACAACTGTATTATTCTCTGTCATTTTGTTGATCTCCTTTCATTTCAAGTAGTGGCTTTTTTTGATTCATAGTTACGTCGACAAAGTCGATTTCCATTTTCAGTTTTTCAAGATCTGAGGAAAGTACACTTCGCAAGTCTTGCTCGAGTTGCTTATGTACATCACTTAACGTTTCTCGAGTATTTTGTAGAGTGATCCTCAAATCTTTATCTTTAAGGGGTTGATTGACAAGCATTGCATACTTTGAAGTCAGTTCAACTGCTGAATCGAGATGTGCGTAAAAGAATTTTTCAACGTGATAAAACTTTTTAGGATTGGTTTTAACAATATTTAATATTCTTCTAGAAAGATTATTCATTTCATGCACTTGACGAAATGCTTGTACAGATCGTACTTTTCCATAATAGCTGTTCAACTGTCTAATTTTTACGTTAGCGCCCGTTATTTGATCTTTAATATGGCTATATTCAGAGCGAGACATTCCAAGTTTTTTTAAGTTTGATGAAAGTTGTATTTGTTTCATCGTGAATGTACCGCCAAAATAAAGCATAAATGGTATGGCAGTTGCAATAAATGGGTTTAAGCTTGTTCCAATAAGTAAGTAGATCCAGGAACCAAAGCTAATGGGTCCAGCAATTAGATGCCTTGTAAAAAACTGTTGAATTGATTTCATGTTCAGACCTCCTAAAACCTCTACTTCTAATACGTTTGAAAGTATATAAGGTTTCATTACATTACTTTAATTATAACGCATAATCCGTGTGCGCACATTGTTTTTACTTTCTTAACGAGTCATGAACTCTGTATTTTTGGGATTTACCGTGTTTAAAAGCTGCAAGCGTAAGAGTGGACAATGTTTCTTGATTTGCTAAAATGGTACTCTATTCTAAAATGATTTGTAAGAGGAGGGTAACCGTGTGTTTGAAGTTATATATATGAAGGCAGAGTATGAACCTTGGTGGATGTTTGGAGGTTGGGAAGAAAAGATAATTTCGCGTTATTCCTTTCCGGATTTTTCCGAAGCAGCAAAATGCCTTGATGAACTTGTTGTAAACCTTCGAAAATCATATAAGAATGAAAGTGAAAAATACAATTGCTATTATGCACTTTGGTCTGAGGAAGAAAAGATATTCTGTGAGGCCTGTGATGATGATCTCCAAATCTATCATGGCATTATTTTGTTAAAAGAGGGCAAACCGTTCACTAGTTAATTTTAGTAAACGAATTAGAATATTAAATCAACATGGTTGACAAAAATAGAGTTAATGATATAATTGAAAGACAATTTAAATTTTATAACCGAACCAAGACGTATTCACATATTATTAAAAGTGATCGGCGCTGTCGGTACTTTTTATAATATGTGAATTTTTCTTGTTGAAAGGTTCCATATTTAAGAACATATTATTTGGAGGTTTTTTACATGAAACAAGGTATCGTAAAATGGTTTAACGCTGAAAAGGGCTTCGGATTTATCGAAGTTGAAGGCGAAGATGACGTATTCGTACACTTCTCAGCAATTGAAGGAGAAGGATTCAAATCGTTGGATGAAGGCCAAAGTGTAGAGTTCGAAGTTGTCGATGGCGACCGTGGACCACAAGCAGCTAATGTTATAAAACTTTAATCCACAAATGAATCAAAAGAGGCATCCCGTATGGGTGCCTCTTTTTCGGAGTTTAGTTTTGAATAGATTCAAGCGAAGAAGTAACAATATATTCACCATCGCTCGTTTGCATGATTGCCTCCCGTTTAACTTCTCCAACACCTTGAACAAAATACTTTCGATTGATAGTTGTACTATTCTCAACTTTTTCGATAACAATCGCATTTAAAAATGTTTGGTAAGGTGTTTCTACAGATACATACGATCCAATAACTTCCCAACCATCGAATGTAGCTCCTAATGCAAAGGGTAACTGTAAGTAAGTTGCGATGGGGGACATCATATCTAACTCTTGTACAGTCGGAAAAGGATCTCCATCTTCAACAAGACCTGAATCTAAAATGAATATACTATCGAATGTAGTTTTAAGAATTGTTTGGATAGATGACCCGCCATTATCTTCTCGAAGAACGAAATAAATGTCGTTGATTCGAGTAGAATGTACATCAAGTTCCGCAAATTCATTTCCCTCGCCCTTATAATGAGCTGTTAAGCCGTCCCCAAGTATATGATCTGGCATTTCTGAAATCGGATCATCCGAATCTGGGGAAGTAGATGGATTAATCTCCACCGAAGTGGATTCTTCGATAGGAGTAGTTTCTTCTGGAGTTACAACATTTTCTTCTTCAGTTTCTTCTTCGGTCACAGCTTCCTCAATCACGGTATCTGTTGGTTCGTCCACATTGGAAACTTCGTTACTAATTGATTCGTCGTTCGAACAAGCAATAAGGAATATAGTTGCAAGTGTCCATAATGTTATAAGGAATGCTTTTTTCACTAGAAAACAGCTCCTTTCAAATTGGTGTACTCTATTAGACGTATCTTTATTATAAATGTTACACCCTAATTGTTCAAATATTAAAAAAACGTACATCCAATAACCGGATGTACGTTTTCAAATTTAGTTTTTGTCTTTATACTCAATATATTCATCATAAGTCATGAGTTTGTCGAATATAGTACCATCTTCACGAACCTCGATAATCCGGTTCGCAACTGTTTGGATAAACTGTTGGTCATGTGAAGTGAATATCATAGCTCCTTTAAAAGCTACCAACCCATTATTGAGAGATTGAATTGATTCAAGATCCAAGTGGTTCATTGGTTCGTCTAATAGCAGTACGTTTGAATGCGAAAGCATCATCTTAGATAACATACAACGAACTTTTTCTCCACCCGATAGAACAGAAGGTTTTTTATAAACCTCTTCACCTGAAAATAACATGCGGCCTAAAAATCCACGAAGGAAAGTTTCAGTCTGATCTTCAGGTGAATACTGACGTAGCCATTCTACCAGTGATTTTTCAGATCCCTCGAAATATTTACTGTTATCGAGAGGGAAGTAAGAGCGAGAAGTTGTTACTCCCCATTTGATTGAACCTGAATCTGGTTCAACTTCTTCAGCTAACATTTGAAGAAGAGCGGTTTTTGCTAGAGCGTTCCCCAAAAGGATTACCTTATCTTCTTTACCAATTGAAAATGTAGCGTCTTTAATTAAAACTTTACCATCTTGAGTTTTAGATACATCTTGAACACTGAGTACATCATTACCGATTTCACGATCCATCTGAAAATTAACGAACGGGTAACGACGTGATGATGGTTTAATATCATCAAGTTCAATTTTTTCAAGCGTCTTTTTCCGCGACGTTGCTTGTTTTGACTTGGAAGCATTTGCACTAAAGCGCGCAACGAATGCTTGAAGCTCTTTAATTTTTTCTTCTTTTTTCTTGTTTTGATCTTGTGACATTCTAAGTGCTAGTTGACTCGACTCGTACCAGAAATCATAGTTTCCAGGGTAGATTTGAATTTTAGAAAAGTCTAAATCTGCTATTTGTGTACATACTTTATTTAAAAAGTGACGGTCATGTGAGACAACAATAACTGTGTTGTTAAAGTTAATTAGAAACTCTTCCAACCACTGAATTGCTTTCAAGTCTAGATGGTTCGTCGGCTCATCCAAAAGAAGTACATCTGGTTTGCCAAACAATGCTTGTGCTAGAAGTACTTTCACTTTATCAGAACCTGAAAGTTCAGCCATTGTAACATGATGAAGATCTTCAGAAAGTCCTAATCCTTGAAGTAGGATTGCAGCTTCAGATTCTGCTTCCCAACCATTTAAATCACCAAATTCACCTTCGAGTTCAGCAGCGCGCATGCCATCTTCATCTGAAAAGTCTTCCTTCATATAGATCGCATTTTTTTCAGCCATAATATCGTATAGGCGTTTATGTCCCATAATTACAGTATCAAGTACCTGGTGTTCTTCATATTCAAAATGGTTCTGTTTCAATACAGCCAATCTTTCATCTGGAGCCATAATGACATTTCCAGATTGTGGGTCAAGTTCTCCCGATAATATTTTAAGGAAAGTTGATTTCCCCGCACCGTTCGCACCGATAAGACCATAACAATGGCCAGGGTTGAACTGTATATTGACATCTTCAAACAGCTTGCGGTCGCCAAATTGAAGACTTACATTACTAACTGCTATCATAAAAAAATCCTCCTAAATTCACAATGTTCCTAGTATAACACGAAATGCTTTCAGAATGGAATGCTCTGCACTAGTATGAGTAAAATGTTTGTGGGTGAATAAATAGCAACCGCTCCCTGTAAGTTTGAATCCTGGTTTTGGATTCAAACTTACAGGGAGCGGAAAGCAAGCGATAGCGCGATAGGTTTATAGGCATGAAAAAGGGGCTCTCTTTCTGT
>NZ_JBTLRN010000023.1:0-58162 GCF_054482775.1 Sporosarcina sp. CAU 1771
GATTTGTACGAAACATATGGCATTTGACGCACAGCAAATGATGAAGGACATTCCTAAACTCGGAGTGGCTTAACCGACTTATTCCGAAGGAATACTAGACAACTGGATGACACGGAGAAGCCGGCATTATTTTTTCCATTCGACCATTGAGTCCCTAAAGGAGCTTCGCCAGCCTCCGCCTTATGACTAGACCGAACGAAGGAATGTGGGCGCGTCAGACGCCAAGAGACATGGGAGGGTACGTCATCATAAGCAATGCGGAGATCCATAGTGCATCGTATAAATAAATATCATCGTTTTTTTGAAAATATATCCAACGATGACCGCGTAGCGTATCCAACTCTGTTTGAATATTCACATAACAATAAAACGAGGTTAACCAACGTGTCGAAAAATATTTTTCCGACACCCTACAACGGCTTAAACCGTTGATATATCAATGTTTATAGAGGGAGGGGTATGTTGAAACTTCCGAGACTCTCAGAAATTAAATTTTTAAAATTAATGATCCATTCTTTTTTAGTTGTTTTTGCTTTAACTCTAATAACCCTCATTAGTAAAGACATACTAGGGTGGGCACTTGGACATCCAATGGAAAAAGATGTTAGGTATGTATCTACTGGTTTATTTATGATTTGGTTGTTATTTGCTTTGCAAAAAGATAAATATAAAAGACAAAATAACGACTGTTGAAAACTCTATAAAACAAATGGGTGCAAAAGTGTTTTTTCATCCTACTTCCCATTCATTGAATCTTTTTCTTATTCCAACCGTAATAAGGGTAGAGAGTTTTACTTGAGGAGGGTCACTGAATGCATACACCTATTGAAGAACCATCCAAACGGTTATCGAAAGAAATTATTCCTTCGATGAGATGGGGCGCTTTGATCAGCGTTGCCGTCGAAGTTGTCATCGCAGGGATTCTATATGGAGTCAGTATCTATTTTGCATGGCCGGAATGGGTCAACTGGATTCTCCTATTTGTGGCTGTCGTAATTCTAACCGGCGCTATTTGGTCGATTGGATTACGACCGTTTTTTGTGTTTAAAAACACGCGTTATGAAGTGAGTGAAGAATTTTTGCAACTAAAATCGGGCGCATTCCACGAAGTTCATGAGCTGGTTCCGATGGCGAAGATCCAGGCGGTTTCAACGCATCAAGGCCCGATATTACGGAGATTCAACTTGTATTCGATCGCTATAGAAACGATGGGCTCCTCTCACGCCATTGCAGGGTTGCCGAAACAAGTAGCGATAGACGTAAGAAACCAGATTGCACATCTGGCGAAAATTCGGGAGGTGGATGAATAATGGAGTTTAAACGTTATCATCCATTGACAATCCTTTTTGGCATATACGGATTTGTCAAAAACGTGGCTTTTTTCGTATTTATGTTATTCGTTTTTAATTATGGTTCGGAATCAATGCTAATCCGTATTGGACGCTGGGCTTTATTATTCGGGGCCGTTTTGACGCTTGTTTCATTACTGATGAAATGGTTCTCTAACCGATATGCTGCGGATGAACAGGCATTTCATTTGAAAGCAGGCGTTTTCCAAAAAACGGAACGTATCGTTTATTATGAAAAAGTTCAAAATGTCCAACGACGCACATCGTTTTTACATAAGATTTTCCGTATGACGTCGATTTCTTTCCAGACTGGTGCAACCGGGGTGGATGCTAAAGTTGAATTCAAAGCAGTGACACAACAAGAAGCTAATCGATTGGAATTGTTAGTAAAAGAAGCAGGTTCTAAACGAATTGAAGTTCCACATACGGATGCTCATATAGTGGAATTGGCTAAAGAAGAAGTGCAAAGAGTCATCCATTTCACACCTACACGTAGAGAAGTCGTTAAAGCGTCTTTCACTTCCCTCAGTTTTTTGTTTCTGATTGTCATTGCCGCGTCTGTCTTTTCTAAAATTAGCGCATTATTCGACGTTGAAGAAGCTGTAGAGGGATGGGTGTTATCCTTATTGACCTCTGGGTGGATCATTGCTGGTATTGCAACGGTTTTAATTATCGTGTCTTTCACAATCGGCTATATCCGGACATTCATCACATATGGAAAGTATGAAATCGCCTCGGATGATACACGAATTTACATTTCCAAAGGTGTTTTGGATGAATCCGCTTTTTCGATACTGAAGAAACGTGTTCAAGGGATTGAAATCTCTCAGTCGTTTATGAAACGGCTGCTAGGATTAGCGGAAGTGAAACTGATCAGTGCTGGTAGTCTTGGGAGTGACGAAGATGAAGTGAGTACACTCTATCCTTTCTTGCCGGTAAAACGTGCGTATTCAATGATTAAGGAAGTGCTGCCGGACTACGAAGTGAGTACTGATATGAAACAACTTCCACGAAAATCATTATTTGTGAGAATCGTGAAGCCGTATTGGTTCTGGCTCATTGTAACAGCAGTGCTTACGTATTTCCGGAATGATCTATTTGAAAAACCAAATGCATGGTGGCTCATTTCAATTGGTTTTCTCGCAGTGCTCGTTCTTGCACGTATCGTAAACTATTGGAACACATCTTATGCAATAACGGACCGTTTCATCCAAGTAAGTGAAGGGACGTTAGGAAAGACCACATATTTGACGCGACGCGATAAGATCATCGAAGTGTCCGTTAAACGGACGAAATTGCAGCAAAGGACAGGACTTGCGACAATCGGGCTCGTCAACCGCGCGCAGCCTGTACGACATGAAAGTTTGCCCGATGTGTCTGTCGAAGAAGCGAGCCGATTTTACCACTGGTATGTGTTAAGGGCAGAAGAAGTTCAGTTGGAATAAGTACGTAAAAAGGTACTTAGGCACCTAGAGTCTGGAACGGAGATCAACGTGTTAAATGTTCTCCGCTCGGGGACGATTCATGTATAAGGAATCTGCAGCCTACTCAATAATAGGGCTGTTTTTATAGGAATAGAATTCTATTTTTAAAAGTTCCTTCAGAATATAATGGCGTTTGTTTAAAATTATAGACAAATAAGAGCCAACTAGGAGGAAAGAAAATGGATAAAAGTATACTAAGTTTAAAACTAAAAGAATACCGTAAACAAAAAGGTCTTACACAAGAAGAACTCGCGGAGTTATTAGACGTTAGTGATAAATCAATATCAAAGTGGGAATTAGGCAATGGCTATCCAAGTAAGAAAAACATGATGAAAATTTCAGAATTACTGGACGTGTCATTAGAGGTTTTATTGATTGAAGAACAAGCTGAGGATAACAGATTGAAAAGAAGCTTTAAATATGCTTTGGTTAGCTACTTTATTATTATTTCACTAACGATATTAATTAGAGGCATCAAAGAAGCAGATCGTTATAAAGATATACTAAGTAGCGATCTTAGTGACATTATTAAGATAGTGATTGTTAATTTCGGACAAAATATTTATATTGCCATTGTGCCAGCATTGATTATTGGCTTAGTCTCTCATTTTTACTTAATACCTCGACAGCAAGCTGATTAAAATAAGGAGGTAAATATCATAAAGCGTTTTATTGTTATTTTAATGATGACAAGCTCTTTACTATTAATTGCTTGTAGCCAAGAGAATAATTCAAAATATTTTTCATCGAAAGAAGCTGCTTTGGAGAATCTAATTCAAAGTGAGGAAGTTAAAGGAAGAATTGACTTGATAACTACAACGGACGAAATAGAAATTTTAGTGATTGAACATGATAAAAATAATTATTCTGTAGCTGAATTGGTAAAAGATAAAAAAGGCTACACTGCCAATCGAATATCAGCAAATGTTGTTATGGAGTTAGGTGGAAGTTGGGAATTAAAAACAAATACCAAACACAAATACACAATCTATTTTGAAAAAAGGCAAGAGAATCAGAACTTTTATCCTTTATCGAATGAGGATTATTTTATCTCACTTGTAGAAGGACATCAGATAACAAAGGAAGAATCAAATTCTACGAATTCAATAAAAGATATTAGGGCAGTAAAAGATTAATTCCGGGGTAGTTGGGGGTTCCTCGACAAACTCTATATTCCTGAAAAGGAGTTAGCAAAATGCCAACTAGCTAAAATTGTCATAGTAAATGGAGCTGGCAGCAGACTTTTAAAAACTATTTTACATTAATTAGGGGAATGACGTGTCCTTATTGTGGAGAAAAGCAATATCTAACTGCACGTCTGAGAAGGGTAGCACATTCATTCCTTTTATAATAGTCCCTGTAATAATGCTGCTTAAGCTTTTCTTTGGTCCTTCTTATGTTGCTGTATTTTCTCTTTTGAGTTTAATTCCGTTGTTTTTAATAATTAGTCCTTTTTTTGTTGAATTGTCTAATGAAGAAGAATCTCTCTTTCACTGATACTTTCCGAAAAGGGAGCGATTGTAATGTATACGGTCCAATTAGTTGAACAAGATTTTCAAGTGTAAATTAGGGGAAGTGAAATTGTGAGAAAATTATTTCTTATGTCTATACTATTCATTGTGTTTTTATTTGTAAGCGGGTGTACGAATAACTCTGTAAAAAAGATTAAAGCAGATTACTTTGATATTGGTTTTGGACAGAGTTTGTACGAGGGATATAACAAAGTGGATAATAAAACTGTTCAGTCACTTGTGAAGGCTTACAATCAAATAGAATATAGTGGACAAACAAATCAACAGATCGATAATGAAAAGGAAATATCGATAAACTTTATCTATAATGACCAAATATCAGGTGCTTTAGTAATAGATGATAAGGGGATTTTTCATCTAGGAGATGGTGCTGAAAATTATCAAATGGAGCCAAATAGCACTATTTATGAAGAAGCAATAGAAATATATAACGATGTAAAAAAGCAATATTAAGTTTTATGATAAGGGAGCTACTTCATTGAAGTAGTTGATTAATCAGCTGCCTCTACAGGGCAGCTTTTCTTTTTGGGCAATTAAATGAACTGCTTCTATGAACTAGCATTATATCAACCTATCGTGCATGAAGCACTCAATCCAATTAAGAGATTGAATCGATGTTTTTCAGGCGGATCATAAGTTTCTTTCACAACTCCCATGAAAATTCAGTACCATTCTGCACTCATTTTCATTCCCTTCTGTTTGTTGTTATTTTTTGCAATATATGGATAGCTAACACGTTTAGTTGAAGATTATATTCAAGCAACAACTAGGGTAGATTAAAGGTGGATGGCGTGTTTTAAGGATGGATGGAGTGTTGTGAAAAAATGGGAGTCACAAACTTAACAATTGAACTTGTGGTTGGATTTGTTTTCCTTTTCCTAATAATTAAGTTTGTAGGGAAGAAAGTTATTAATCAAATATCACCTTTTACCTTTATTGCAGCTATTGTATTAGGTGAATTATTAGGAAATGCTTTATACGATGAGAAAATAGGGGTTTTTTATATTGTTTACTCGATGGCCGTTTGGGGTGGGTTACTTTTTATTTTTGAGTATCTAAGTCAAAAATCCCTTGCGTTTAGGGGCGTGGCCGAAGGGAAACCTTCAGCACTTATCAAAAATGGTATTGTCGATCGAGAATCATTAAAGAAAAATAGGTTGACTATTAATCAGTTGCAAAGTCTGCTTCGACAAAGTGAGACCTTTTCGATTCGTGAGGTCGCCTATTGTTATTTAGAGGCGAATGGATCGATTAGTATTTTAAAGAAATCAAAGTACCAGAAAACTACTCAGGAAGATTTCAATATGCCTTCAAAATTAGTTTTTGTTCCAGTCACTTTAATAAGAGATGGTGAAGTTTTGTGGGATGAACTTAGTGATTTGGGTTTTACTGAATCTTGGTTAAAATTACAATTAAATACTCAAAATATTACGGACTACCAAGATGTTTTTATAGCCGAATGGCTTCAAGGAGACGGTCTTTTTGTCCAGTCTTTTAAGAAGTAAATGGAGTAAGGTTCATTCGTTTTTGATGGGCGTTGGAAAGTTACTGATTGGATGACGCCGACTCAGTGAAACATCAAAAGGGAGCAAAGCGAACTCCCTTTCATGTTTGTATTTAGTTTGTGTACTAGGGAACTGATGGGGTACACATTTTTTTGCTTATAACGTAACAGCGTCGTGCATGGCTTGCAAGAGTTCTTCGGCATGGACTTTTTGTTCGCCCCCACCTTGTACAAAGCTATCATTGCCGCCACCTTTTCCGTTAATTAGGGAAAGTGCAGCAGACGAGATTTGTTTCATGCTTGTTTCCACGGCTTCTCCTCGAGCTGCGACAAACTGAAGGCGATCTTCATTTTGAGCGACAAGAAGTGCAATTGTATGTTCTGAATCAGCAATAAGCAGCCGCGCAAGTTTTTGTAGTTCTTGTACCGTTCGATTTTCGTAAGTCGCTTTTATAATCGGTTGCTGCTGACTGTTCGTTAATTCTTTCGCTTCAAAAATTAACCGTTGTTCGCGCGCTTCATTAAGTGCTTTTTCAAGCGAATGATTCGTGTCGAGTAATTTTTGAGCGGCCGAACTAACTTCGTATTCAGGAACACTTAATCGTTTGGAAGCATCGGCTAATTCTCGATTTTTCCAGTGCAATTGGTCAAGTATGCGATCGCCACAAACAAAGTAAACACGCGTTTTTTGCTTATGTTTTTCGGTCGATAAAATCTTGAGTGCTCGCACTTCACCTGTTGAAGCAGGATGTGTTCCT
Source organism: Sporosarcina sp. CAU 1771 (assembly GCF_054482775.1). Taxonomy (NCBI): domain Bacteria; kingdom Bacillati; phylum Bacillota; class Bacilli; order Caryophanales; family Caryophanaceae; genus Sporosarcina; species Sporosarcina sp. CAU 1771. Next base: position 6,628 of record NZ_JBTLRN010000023.1, read on the forward strand.
CCGCAACCATTATCATCGAAATCCGGAATGATAACGAGTCGGATGTCGCCTGAAACGGCAACCTGTTTTCTCAAATCGTACTGATCTAGTTCCCCTTCAGTAATCCATTTCGTTTCAATGGATCGATTATCTAAAATTACTTGATTCGCTAATCGTTCTACTGCTTCAAGTTGTTCGGCCGTCACGTTTTGAACGTCTATGTCGATCGATACAATTTCTTTCCCTAAATGAAAACTTACAGTAGGGAAATTAAATAATTCAACGAATGCCGCAGAGAGGATATGCTGACCCGCATGTTGTTGCATATGGTCAAAACGATGTTCCCAGTTAATCATGCCCTCCACTTTATCCGCTGAACCAAGACTTTTCTCCAAGAAATGGCGGATTTCACCATCCACTTCCTCCACATTATGTACCGCAACTCCGTTCAACGTTCCGATATCAGACGGTTGTCCACCACCTGATGGATAAAATGAGGTGTTTTCTAAGACGGCAAAATAAGTACCATCTGAATCTTGGGACTCGTGAACAAGTTGCGACACAAACTCTTTACAGTAAGCATCTTTGTAATAAAAACGGTCTTTCAACATACCAACAACTCCTAGTTTTTTATTAAGTTTATCATAAAAGGAAAAGCTTAAACCAAAAGAGGTTTAAGCTTTGTCTGTGCTACGAAAAATTTTGTTTGGATTGAGTAAATTATCTGGATCGAGTGCTTTTTTAATTTTATTCATAACGAGCAATGCAGGTCCATGTTCTTGTTCCTGGTACTTCGCTTTACCGATTCCTACACCGTGTTCTCCAGTACATGTGCCCCCACGTTCAAGCGCATAGGTGACAATTTTTTCATTCAATAAATCAGCTTTAGCAATTTCCTCAGCGTTGTTTAAATCAATCATTAGGAGCACGTGGAAATTACCATCACCAACATGGCCGACAATTCCACCTGGCATTCCAAGTGATTCAACTGTTTCACGTGCATAATTGACTGCACCTGCTAATTCTGAGATGGGGAGACAGACATCTGTTACCATCATTTTTTTACCAGGATGACCGTGAATAAAAGCATAGGCTAAATTATGACGAGCCTCCCACAGTTTGTTGCGAGCCGCATTATCCGTTTCGAATTCAATGCCTTCACAGTGATGATCTTCGACGATTAACTTCATAAAATCAACATCTTGCTTTAATCCTGCTTCGTTCCCGTGAAACTCCATAAATAGAGTTGGTTTTTCTTTGTAATCTGTTTCACTGAAAAGATTTGATTGTTTCATTGATGGTTCATCCACTAATTCGACTCGAGCTATTGGGATACCGGCTTGTAAGATGGAGACAACAGCTTCTACCGCATCATTCACAGTAGGAAAAGAAGCACGTGCCGCTGTTACACGCTCAGGTATGCCATGAACGAGGAGGGTCAATTCTGTAAAGCAGCCTAAAGTTCCTTCAGAGCCAACAAAAATGCCGTTTAAGTGAAGGCCGGACGCAGACTTCGCAGCCAAATTACCAGTGTGGATAACGGTTCCGTCAGCCATCACGACTTCTAAATCCCGAACTTGGTCACGCATAACGCCATATTTTACGGATGTAGTTCCGCTGGCATTGGTTGCTGCCATTCCACCTAGTGTTGCGTCTGCTCCTGGATCAACGGAGAAAAACAAGCCATGCTTTTTCAGTCGTTGGTTTAGCTGTGAACGCGTTACACCCGGTTGTACTTTGACAAGAAAGTCATTTTCCTTCACTTCTAAAATTTCATTCATAAGGGAAAAGTCGATTGTAATTCCGCCCTCATAAGGGATGATATGGCCTTCCAAACTCGTGCCAAGTCCAAAAGGAATAATGGGAACTTGATGCTCAGTCGCAAGCTTCATAACTTCACTGACATCTGCAGTCGATTTTGGGAAAACGACGATATCAGGCAGACTTGGTGTATGGTAGGATTCATCTCTTCCGTGAAGTTCCTTTACCGTTTGGTTGACCGAAACTTGGTCGTCATTTAGGATTTGTTTAAGGGAGTTGACTATGTTTTCTATTGAATTCATTCTGTTAATCTCCTTATGTTAGATGTACGAGACATCAGTAGTTTACTAAAAAATATGTATTCAATTATTGTACGTACCGTTTTCCATTATACTACAAAAAACTATCGAATCCATCTGAACTAACTTTTAATTGTGAAAAAATAGAGTCGGTTTTGGAGTGCTAATTTTAAAAAGATTTGCAATTTAAGTTTAATGTGATAATCTTTAGAAGAATTCAGCGCTGAATTTTGTAAGCTATCAACCAATTGAATATATCTGCTAGGGGGGCCTTTCTAGGCTGAGACACATCTGAAGATGTAAACCCTTTGAACCTGATCTAGTTAATACTTGCGTAGGGAAGCAGCTGAAAAACTACAATCAGGTTTTATAAATATGTAGTCAACAGCCGCTTTCCGACTTTGGAAGGCGGTTTTTACTTTGTCTGAAATAAAAAGTGAATTACACAGGAGGAATTATTCATGATAACTACTAAAACTAAAAAATTTACAGATAGACTGTTTGAAAATGCACAGCCAATTTGGGAGAAGAGTCACAATCATCCCTTCGTACAGGAAATTGGTAAAGGGACACTTGCGGAAGATAAATTCATTTATTACATGAAACAAGACTATGTGTACTTAGTTGACTACTCAAAGTTGTTTGCGGTTGGCGTCCAAAAAGCCCTCGATCTACAAATGATGCAAAGCTTTTCAAAAACACTCAACGATACGATTCATTTTGAAATGGATTTACACAGGGCATTTGCAGCGGAATTTGGAATTAAGAATGAAGAACTTGAAGCAACTGAACCAACTCCTACAAATTTGGCATACACACGTTATATGTTAAATGTTGCTCAAAATGGATCGTTAGTTGAACTTGTCTCTTGTTTATTGCCATGTGCTTGGGATTATTGGGAAATTGGTAAGTTGCTTCGAAAACAGTACGGCGACCAGTTGGCAACAAATAAGTATTCGAAATGGATTGAGACGTATGACTCTGAAGAGTTTGCAGCAGGTGCGAAATGGTTGATTGAACTCATGGATCAGCTGACTGAGGGGAAACCAGAGCGTGAGTTGGCACAAATCGAAAAACACTTCCAAATGACATCTAAATATGAGTACCTGTTTTGGGAAATGAACTATACGCAAGAAAAATGGCCGATTTAATTAGGTATGGGGTTGTAGACAATGACGTTAGTACTTAAAGACATCTCGTATTCATTTTTCAATGAAAATAAAGAGCCCAAAAAAGTGTTGTCCGGACTGAATCTAACAATTGAACAAGGTGAGTTCGTTTCGCTGATTGGCAAAAGTGGTGCGGGAAAAAGTACGGTTTTAAGACTAATAACAGGATTGCTTACGCCACAACAAGGATCGATTACTGTAAATGGAAAGCCGATTGCGTTGGGGGATGTGGGATATATGCCCCAACGTGATTTGCTCCTACCTTGGCGAACGGTTATTGAAAACATGGTTATTGCTGGAGAAATCCAAAAGGATCTACTGATTACGAAAGAAGAAGCTCGCGAATGGTTGGAACGCGTTGGTCTTCTTGACTATGAAAATGCACTTCCTAAGGAGTTATCAGGAGGGATGCGGCAACGAGTGGCTTTTTTACGGACATTATTAACCGGAAAAGAAGTGTTGCTGCTAGATGAACCCTTCGGAGCACTGGATTCATTAACCAAAAAAGAGATGCAAACATGGCTCTTGTCCATTTGGCAGGAGTCGGGCAAAACGGTGTTGTTCATCACGCATGACTTGGAAGAAGCGGTGTATATGAGTGACCGCATTGTGCTACTTTCACCCAATCGTCCAACTGAGGAAATTGCAGTGGGATTAACGCATCCGCGAACGAAGGACATGCAAAATTCAACGGAATTGGTTTTGTTACGCCAGGAATTGGAGAAGAAGATTGCTTATGACAACGATTAAAAAGTGGTTCCAGTCGTACGCATTGTTCATTACTTCAGCGTGTATTCTCTTATTGGGTGTGGAGTGGCTTGTTCGTTCAGAAGTTGTCCCAGCGTACATTATCCCAGCGCCGTCAAAAGTCGTGTTGGCGATTATAAATAATTGGCAGGCACTCATTTTTGAACATTTACGTGCGACGATGCTGGAATTTGGCATTGGCTTTGCGATATCTGTTATTGGTGGTGTGGGGTTAGCTGTTAGTATGTTTTATTCGAAAACAGTTGAAAAACTGATGTATCCTGCTGTACTTATTTCACAAACGATTCCAATCATTGCTTTGTCCCCAATATTTGTCCTTTGGTTTGGTTATACAATTTGGAGCAAAGTTGCAGTCACGATACTTATCTCGTTTTTCCCGGTCGTTGTCGGAACGTTTGATGGCCTTCGTTCAACGGACAAAGAGTATGTGGAGTTGCTTCGAACGATGGGGGCAAAAAGAAGACATTTATTTTTCAAGTTACAATTCCCGTCTGCTTTGCCCTCCTTTTTTTCGGGGTTGAAATTGGCCATTGTCTCCGCTTTAATCGGTGCAACAATCGGTGAGTGGCTCGGCGCAAGTGAAGGACTTGGCTATTATAGCCGCCGCATGTCGGGGAATTTAAATGCAGAAGGCGTATTTGCAGCGATTACATTGCTTTCGATTGTCGGGATGTTGTTATTTAGCTGTGTCACGATGATCGAAAAACATTTTTTACGATGGAAAAATGATGAAAAGACATAGGAGTTGAACGAGTATGAAGAAAAAAAGCCGATTGTTTCAAGCGGTATTGATTGTTGCCGCTGCCTTATTAGTTGGGTGTTCTCAAACTGCAAAAGGAGATAGCGATACGGGTCAAGCATTAGAAGAAATTTCAATCATGCTCGATTGGTATCCGAACGCAGTGCATTCGAGCCTCTATTACGCAAAAGAAGAGGGATTATTTGAAGAGGAAGGCTTGAATGTGACGATTGAAATGCCTGCGGAGACAAGTGATCCCCTTAAACTTGCAGCTACTGGAAAAGTCGATTTGGCAATTAGTTATCAAATGCTCGTTGCACTTGCACGAAGTGAAGATATACCAGTTGTATCTCTTGCGACATTCGTAAGACATTCACTGGACGGGGTTATGTTTAAGGAAGAAAGTGGTATTCGTTCGCCGAAGGATTTAGAAAATAAGAAAGTAGGCTATGCATCTTCAGCCATAAGTGAAGCGGTCATCGAAACGATGGTCGAAGCAGACGGCGGGGACCCAAGTAAAGTGCAGATGGTCGATGTCGGTTGGGACCTTATGCCTGCAATTTCGACGGGGAATGTTGATGCCGTAACAAGTGCTTATGTGAACCATGAACTCGTTATTTTAAGAGAGGAAGGGCATAATGTCGACTGGATTAACCTCTCTGATTATGGTGTACCTGCAAATTATGAGCTGATTTTGGTTACTGGAGAGAAGGCGTTAACGAAGAAGAAAGCCGCTTTTGAAAAGTTTTGGCGTGCCTTGACAAAAGCACAAGATATTGTTCAGGAAAACCCTGAAATAGGTTTACAAGTTTTATTGGACCACGAGAATGACAGCTTTCCATTAGATGAAAACATTGAAACGCAAAGCTTGAACGTCTTATTACCACTTATGGATGCAGGGGCTCTACCGTTTGGGTACCAGGAAGAAGAAAGCTGGGCCGAAGTTATCAATTGGCTCGTTGAAAAAGAGTTAATTAAAGAACCGTATGATGCAAATGAAGTTTTTGAGAACATTATGCAGAAGTAAAGAGATTGGAGACTATCGAGTGAATAAAACGTTTAAATTGACGTTAACGTCAATCATTGTGGCACTGACAACTTTATCGAGTCACCTTATTTATATTCCGGTTGGTTTCACAAAAATATTTCCGATTCAACATTTTTCAAATTTACTGTTAGGGGTCATTCTTGGACCTTGGTATGCAGTTGGAGGCGCATTTGTTGTCTCTACATTAAGGAATATGCTCGGAACAGGCTCAGTTTTTGCTTATCCGGGGAGTTTAATCGGTGCGTTTTTAGCAGGTTTTTTATATATGAAAACAAAGAAAATTGGTTTTGCCTTTGTAGGAGAAATTGTTGGGACGGGGTTACTCGGGGCGATGGCTACGTATCCAATTGGTGTACTTCTTTTCGGAAGGGAAATGACTCTATTTGGTTTTATTCCCGCATTTATGATTAGTTCAGTAACGGGAGCAATTATTGCTTATATATTGCTGAAAACATTAATAAAAAACAAAGCAATTGGAGGTTATCTAGATGAAAACAGCACTCACAATAGCGGGATCTGACTCTGTAGGCGGCGCAGGGATTCAAGCGGATATAAAGGCGATGTCCGCACTCGGTGTGTTTGGAATGTCTGTCATTACAGCTGTAACTGCGCAAAATACACGGGAAGTTCGTTCTGTACAAAACATCGATCTAAACATCATTCGTGATCAAATCGAAGCCGTCTTTGATGATATCCAAGTAGATGCAGTAAAAATAGGGATGTTAGGCAATGCCGAAACCGTTCAAGTAGTTGTAGAGTCACTCAGAAAATACAATCCGAAACATATCGTAGTAGACCCAGTGATGATTTCAAAAGGAGGCCATCACTTACTGCAAGAATCGGCAGTAAAGGCATTAATCAAGGAGTTGCTTCCTTTAGCATCCCTTATTACGCCGAATATTCCAGAAGCAGAAGTGTTGGTTGGGAAATCCGTTCAAACAGAAGACGAAATGTACAAGGCGTGTATCCAATTAAAAGAAATGGGACCAAGCGCCGTGCTTATAAAGGGTGGTCATTTATCAGGGGATTCCAACGATCTTTATTATGACGGAGAAAACTTCCACTGGTTAACTTCTAAACGCATTGAAACGAAGAATACCCACGGTACAGGATGTACATTATCTTCTGCAATCGCTGCGAATTTAGCAAAGGGTAAAACGATGTTCGAGGCGGTTTCAGAAGCGAAAGTATATATCACGACGGCAATTACACATAGTCTAGCTTTGGGTTCCGGTCATGGCCCAACGAACCATTTTCACGATTTATACGAAAAGGCGTATGGAGTCTTGCAAGATGAATAAAGAAGAAGTAATGAAGCTGTATGCAAGCATTCGAAAGGAAAACCCGTTAGTCCACCATATTACGAATGCCGTCACGATAAATGACTGCGCGAATGTCACACTCGCAGTTGGAGCATCGCCTGTAATGGCAACGAGTATTGAGGAAGTAGGAGAAATGGTTCAACTTGCAGATGCACTTGTTGTGAATATCGGTACCCTTCAAGTCGAAGTGTTTAAAGCAATGGTTTTGGCTGGAAAGGTTGCAAATAAGAAGGGGATTCCAGTTGTTTTTGACCCAGTCGGAGTAGGTGCTACAACATTTCGGAAAGAAAAAGCAAAAGAGTTTTTAAGTGCAGTTTCGGTCGCTGTCATTCGCGGCAATGCGAGTGAGATGGATTCGTTAATTGGAGGAACGTCAAAAACTCGTGGAGTCGACACAGGAGACGTTTCGCTGACGATGAAAGAGCTTGCGATTCGAGTTGCAACAACTTTTTCATGTGTTGCTGTTATAAGTGGAAAAATAGACACGGTTTCCAATGGCCAGGAAACCGTTCAAATTGATAATGGAGACAGTTGGTTAAAAAACATTACGGGGACTGGTTGTATGACCACTTCATTAATCGGGTGTTTCAGCGGAATGACAAAAAATTATCTACATGCAGCAGTTTCTGGAATGTCGTTAATGAGTTTATCCGGTGAAAGAGCGAAAATACAACTTCAAAAAGATGAGGGAATTGGCATGTATAAAGTAAGGCTTATGGACGCCATTTTTAATATGAATGAGGACATTTGGAGAAAAGAGGTGAGGTTAATTGAAGCTTGATTTGACTCTATACTTTGTTACAGAAGAAGCGGTTCCACTGAACGATTTATTGAATATTGTTGAAAAATCGATTGAAGGTGGAGTATCACTAGTTCAGTTACGAGAAAAAAACAGCGGTGGCCTTGAATTTTATGAAAAGGCGAAAGCGATAAAGGAATTGCTTTATGGATATGACGTTCCTTTAATTATCAATGATCGTGTCGATGTAGCGCTTGCGGTAGGCGCGGCAGGTGTTCATATTGGACAAAGTGATTTGCCGCTTGCTGTAGTTCGAAAGCTTGTCCCTACCTCAATGATTGTGGGCGTTTCAGTTGGAACAGTAGAAGAGGCGATATTAGCTGAGCAGGCGGGCGCCACTTATTTAGGTGTAGGCGCGGCATTTCCAACGGGAACAAAAAGCGATTCAAAAAAATTGCCGGATGGAATGCTTGCGGAAATTACACAATCTGTTTCAATTCCAAGTGTAGCAATAGGAGGCATTACGCTAGAAAACATTGGAACTCTACAAGGTACGGGTATAGTTGGCGTTGCTGTCGTATCAGCGCTGATGAAAGCTGAGAATCCCAAAGAGGCAGCTAGGAAGCTTCATCAGAAGTGGGAATAAAGTCGTTTTGCTGGATATAGGAAAACGTTAACTTCTACAACACTATTCACTTACTTATGAGAGATGATATGACCTATCTTTTTTAATGCAGATTGGATTATTAACTTTATTTCTTGGATGATGGAATGTAGTTTAGTGTGAATACGTTCTTTTATATCTACTAATTTTAGCGTTAACTTTTCATAATGTTCTTTCCATACTGTTTTTGCAATAAATAATAAAGCCAATAGCAAGATTAGGGATATCGAAAAAACCCACATAAATTGAAAGAAAGGCGTATTGCTAAATCCGTTATAACCAAAGTGAGTAATGCTGCCGCTACTTATTAGAATGATTACGAACACAGGTGCAATTTGAAGTACCCAATCAGGCGTGAATAATTTAAGGAAACGGACAAGAAATGGCGATATAAAAACAATGAAAATTATATATAAAGTTGCGATTAGCAGATCGAATAAATAGAGTATGTCCAACTTGTCTCCTCCTTTTATTTGGGAAATCCGAAAAGTTCTATGATACTATATATACCCTTTAAGTTCGGTAAATATTCATAGATAAGGAGGAGAGTTGAGAAAGAGGATCATAAGAATCACAATCCTCTCTCCAAACTTCTTTATTCTACAATTTCAAACGTCTCGAGCATATAGTGGAATCTTGCGCCATGCCCTTCGGAAGCTTCAAGAAAATAATTTCCGGTGATGATAAAACTACCTTCTCTCCCGTTGGAAATAACATATGCATGAACAACTTTAGAATCCCATTCGTATCCTTGTACGCCATGTAAAAGAAAACCTGCAACAGGTTCCGTGACTGTTTCAACTTCTTTAAGCTCTGGAAAATCCTTTTTCAATTCGGTTTCGAGCTTTGTTGCTAGTTCTTCGGGCAATTCATTTGGAACTTGTTTGATAGTCAGTGAAACTTCCGGGTAATCTTCCGGTAAGGGTTCTAACGTTCTAATTGCATCCATGTCTTCACCAGGTATCATTTTATATCTAGTTTCGTCGATATAAATGATATACTCTGAACCTGAACCCTCATTTAATTGGACCATGGTTTCTTCATCGTTGCCTTCGATGCCTTGAATCATTTCTTTTTCGGGGGTGAACATATCTTTTATACCTTTTATTAAAGCACTGCCAGTATTCGTCTGTAAGCTAAACAAAAGGAATAGACTAGCAGCAATTGTAATTCCCAAAGGAACGAAGCGATTCTTCTTTTTTACCTCTTTTTTCTTATGATTAAATAAAACCTTATCCAGTTTGCCCCATATTTCATCTTGCATTCCATATGTTTCATGTGTGGTTCTTTTATATACGTCCTCTTTTACTTTCTTATCCAAGTCGCTCATTGTAGCGTACCCTCCCTTCCCATTAGCTCCAGTTGATTTCTTAATTGTTTCCTCCCCTTGAACAAGCGTGACTTGACCGTGTTTTGATTCAAGTCAAGAATAGAAGCAATTTCCTTTTCAGTGAAGCCTTTCACGTATTTTAGTAGGAGTGGAATCCGATAGACATCATCAAGGGACTGAATTGTATCGTATAAGTCAGACAAGCCGTCCAGGGCTTCATGAGTGTGAGAAGGTAGATTTTCTAAGTCTTGATCGTCAAAACTAGCAAGCCGCTTCTCTTTTTTCAGCAATCGTAGACATTCATTCGTTAGGATTCGGTAGAACCAAGGGTCAAATGGAAGGTTTATGTTGTAGCTGTTAATACCTTTGTAGACTCGTATAAATGTTTCTTGCACTGCATCTTTAGCCAATTCTCGATTACGTGTAATTGCAGAAGCAGTCCGAATCGCATATTCAGCATATGTTTCATAAAAAAGGCGAAAGGATTCTTTATCGCCCGCTTTTATTTTTGTGACCCAGTCATCAATCTCCACGTACCCTTCACTCCTTTCAGAACGAAAAATAATTGCTCTTACTATATATACCCTTAAAAAAGAGAAAAAGTTTTCAAGGAGAACTTTTTTGAATAAAAAAAGTCAGTTACTCTCATTTATTTGAGAGGTAACTAACTTTTCATAAATGGATTAAACTTTTTTGACCATATGGTGGAAAGGTTCACCGATGATTGTCCAAGGAGATACAATCTCGTACCCAATTCTAGTATAGAGACGAATCGCGTCTTCTTTTTCTGTTTCAACATTTAAAGATACCTTTTTAATCCCCGATTTTTTTGCAACTTCTTCGGCGAACGTAAATAATTGTGTGCCAATCCCTTTTCCACGGAAACGAGGGTCGATGCAGACGGTGTTGATGTAAAGCTCATCCGGAAGTGATTCAGGATCAATTTCAGAAACCGCTGCGCCTCTTTCGGCTAGCCATGCACTATGATTTATGTCTAACTGTGGAGCTTCCTCTCCAGAATAGAGCACCATAATCCCGGCAATTTCACCTTCGAGTTCAGCGATGTATGTGAACTTGTATGCGTGCATATTATCATCACGTCTAAAAAGCTTGCATAATCCTTGTTCAATTTGATCAGGATCTGTTTCCCCAGTCATTCTTTGAGCAATGTCTCCGATTGCGTCAACGATGAGTGGGGCAGATTTTTCTGCATCTGATGGTCTTGCCTGTCTAATTGTAATTTCCAAAACAATCCTCACCTTTATTCTAATAAATTCATTTTGTTTATTTTATAGTGTTGCCTTCTCTCCTCAAGGGTAGGCAAGATCATGCCAAGTAAGATGATCACGATGCCTAGAACCTGTAGGAGAGTGAGGGACTCGCTTAGTAAAAGAACAGATACGGTAACGGCAACCGGAAGCTCCATAGCACTTAAAATCGATGTCATTGCCACACCAACTTTTGGTACGGCAATCGTGAATAAGTAAATGGGAATGACAATCCCGAACAAACCAAGAATCAAACCATAGATCCATAAACCTTCACCGAAGAGGGTGCCATTCCAAACAATTTCTGGTGTTTGAAAAAACCAAATAAAGATAACGGAAAAAAAGGATGTAAATAATAAACGTGTTTCTGTATCCATACCTTTAATTTGTTTTTGATTAATCATTACAAAAGATGAAAAACTTATTGCGGAAGCAAATCCCCATGCCCAACCTTGCCAAGGAATCGCACTTAAATCAGCGTCAATAACACCTGCGGCAAGAATCGTTCCGCCAAAAAGGAAAATAAGTGAAAAAACTTCAATACGTTTCGGCAGTCGTCGATTAGCGACACAGTCGAATAGTAGTCCAATCCATGTGAATTGAAACAACATCACGACAGCAAGTGAAGCCGGCATATATGAAATGGCCTGCCCTTGAACTACCCCCACTTTCACTTTGTTTAGAAGTGGGGGATTCCTAGGTTGTAAATCCTAACGGATTTAAGTTTACTAGGCTATCTCCGTAGTCCCTACGGTTAAACGAATCGCTTCGTTGCGAATATTTATGCTTGCATTAAGATCTCGGTCGTGAGTGGTGTTGCAAGTCTTACAGTTCCATTCACGGATGGCAAGATTCTTAACGGCTTTGTTTTTAGTTCCGCAGCACGAACACAACTGACTACTCGGAAAGTTTTTCGCAACTGCGACAACTTTTTTCCCGTACCAGCTTGCTTTATACTCTAGAAGTGCTCCGAACTCCGACCAGCTAACATCACTGATTGATTTTGCTAAGCTTTTGTTCTTTAACATAGTGTTTACTTGCAAATCTTCGATACCAATAACATCGTGGTTTTTAATGAGATTGGTCGTGAGTTTATGCAAGAAGTCCGAGCGTGTATTTTTAATCTGTTCGTGAATTTTAGCTACTCGGATGCGTTGCTTGTTGCGATTTGAAGAGCCCTTCGCTCTACGAGCTAAGATTCTTTGAGCTTTTGCTAATTTATTTTCTAATTTTCTAAAGTGTCGATTGTTTTTGATGACTTCTCCGTTGGAAAGTACGGCAAAGTCGCTCAATCCGAGATCAATGCCAATGGTTGAGTGTGTTGGTTTCAATTCTTGAATTACTTCTTCGGCCAAAAGTGACACAAAATACTTGCCGGACGGTGTCCGTCTAACCGTGGCATTCAAAATACGACCGCGAACTTCTCTACTTTTAGCGAATCGAACGAATCCGAGTTTAGGTAACTTTAATTTGTTTTCTATAATGGCTATATTGTTGTTCGTAGATTTGGTTGTATAGCTTTGTACTGGATTTTTCTTGGATTTGTACTTTGGGCGTTTGTTTTGCTGCTTGAAGAAACGATCATACGCATCCGCCAAATCTCGAAGAGATGATTGAAGTGCGATGCTATCGACTTCTCGCAACCAATCGATACTCTTCTTGAGCTGAGTTAATTCGCTGGAACATTTCACGTAACTCAAGCCTTTACCTGTACTTTTATATGTTGTATCCCAAAGGTTTAGGTAGGTGTTGAACACGTACCTCGAGCAACCTATGGTTTTATTAATTAATGTTGTTTGTTCTTGATTCGGGTAAATTCTAAACTTATAAGCTTTGTGTCTAAGGTTGCTTGTCGGCACGGACGACACCTCCTTTTAACTTATTATTTATTCTGTATACTACATTATATCTTATTAAGTTTATTTTAAAAAGAGGGGCATTCATCCCCCACTTTCGCTACGCTTAGAAGAGGTGGTTTTCTGCCTAATTTTTAATAAACCGTACCTGTCGATGCAGTAAATAAACCGGCTAGGAGTAAAGTGGTTCCACCACTGAACTTTGGAGTAGTGCGCCGTACAATGATAAAAATAAGTAATGCTATAAAAAAACCAATAAAGTATTGGCTTGTAATGGCCTCTGCAGCTGTAAAACCGTCACGTATTGCAAGTTTTACAATTGTTGATAAAATACCATAACAACTTGCCGCCACAACAATCATTATTGGATACATCCATTGTTTCATAAGAAAAGACCTCCTGCTTCGTCAGAAAAGTATAGCACGATAACTTAGAAAAAACATGTGCGAGGTCTGACGACTAGACGCTTTGAAAACGATATGAAAAATAGGAGTCTAGCGGTGTATTATGCAAAAGTGAATTGAGTATTTTTAATATTTGCAAAAACCAAACACTTTGTTCTATACTTAGTAGAGCAGAGGTGGTATATTAATCATAACATTAGAAAGGTTGTGGATGATTTGATGGAGGAACTAGCGAATATTCCGTGGAAATTGATTATGCCAATCCTTGTCTTGCAGGCCATCCTAATGGTTGTTGCGTTAATAGATATCATTAGGCATCGGAGCACAAGGGGTTCATTTATTATGTGGATACTCATTATTGTTCTTGTTAATCTAATTGGTCCTATTCTTTATTTCATTTTCGGGAGAAAGCAAGAATGACTAGTTTACTTGAAGTAAATCATTTGACGAAAATGTATGGGGCTTCAAAAGCAACGGATTCGGTATCTTTTGAGCTTGAAGAATATACATCGACTGCGCTCATTGGTCCAAATGGATCCGGCAAGACAACAACGTTATCCATGCTTGCAGGTTTAGTAACACCTTCTACGGGGAAGATCGAATTTCAAGGGAATACCAATCCAGACATTCGGTCAATAATTGGATTTCTACCTCAGTATCCGAAATTCTTTTCGTGGCTGACCGCACTTGAATTTATGGAAATGGCTGCAGGGTTAAGTGGTGTGGAGGCTAAGAAGGTGACGATGGAAGCGAGAAAGACTTTAGAATTTGTTGGCCTTGGCGATTCGCTGAAAAAGAAAATAGGTACATTTTCAGGGGGAATGAAGCAACGACTTGGACTTGCGCAGGCGATTGTTCATAAACCGAAATTACTACTTCTTGATGAACCTGTATCGGCACTTGATCCTGTTGGAAGAAGACAGGTGATGAATTTATTAAAAGAGATTCAGCAAGAAGCAACAATCCTGTACTCGACACATATTTTGAATGACGCAGAAGAGATGACAGATCAGCTACTTTTCTTAAGAAAGGGAAAACTCGTTGAACAAGGTACTCTTGACGATGTCCGGACACGTTATGCAGAGCCACGCATATGTATTGAATTTGACAATCCCGCAGAATTGCAGCGCTTTACGGAACAGGCACCTTGGAATGTAGCAGCGATTGGGGTTACTGCATCGATTGACGTTGAGGTTGAACAAGTCGAGATGTCTTCTATTTTGTCCATATTGACTACAGGAATGTACCAAGTTCAAAAAGTGGAAAGGCAAACGGCAAGTCTAGAAGACATATTCATGAAAGTGGCGGTGATTGAATGAGTGGATTTGGCGTGCTTTTGAAAAAGGAGTGGCTTGAAAATACTCGCAATTTCAAACTTCTTTGGGTCCCGCTAGTCTTTATCCTATTTGGTATCATAGAACCCGTGACAAACTACTACCTACCTGAGATTATGAAAAGTGTAGGCAACATGCCGGAAGGAGCAGAATTTCACTGGCCTGAATTTCAAGGGACAGATATTTTCGTTTCTTTACTCTCGCAGTACCAACTCATCGGTACCCTCGTTATTGTCCTTGCTTTTATGGGGGTGATTTCGGGAGAGCGAAAGAGTGGAACGGCGACACTATTATACGTTAGACCGATTTCGTTTAGTAGTTACTTCCTTAGTAAATGGGTGGTTGTAAACGGGATCGTGCTTGGAAGTGTCTGGCTCGGTTTTCTAGCAGCTTGGTATTATATAGACATTCTTTTCGATCGCGTTGACGCTGGGCAAGTCATTCCTTTTATCACAACATATAGTTTATGGATTGTTTTTGTTGTAACAGTGGTTTTAGCACTTAGTGCATGGCTTCCAACTGGAGGTGCTGCAGGTTTAGCAATTTTTATCACACTAATTTTGCAACTGATCGATTCACTAATCGGGCGGTATTGGTCGGTGTCTCCGTGGAAACTACCTACCTATGCTACCTATTGGTTTGAGGCGAATAGTGAGATGTCAGATTTCTGGTGGAGTGCTGGGCTTACAGTCCTAGTAATAGTGGGACTTATTTTGTTTGGTATCTTTATGTCTAAGCATAACGCGGCAAAAACTACGATTTAAGCAATAAAATCAGGCGATGGTGAAATATTTTGAAAACTAAACCTATTCTTAACCTTTATCATATAGTATAGATAATAGAATAACTATATTGGTAGATCGGAGGTGGAGGATATGGAAAATGCAGAATATATTGCAGAACAACCTGTTTCCGCGGTTCGTAATCAAGTGATACCTCAAATGTCCGTAGGTCAATGGGTCATAACGTTCGTATTGCTAGCAATTCCGCTTGTTAATATTATAATGATGTTTATTTGGGCGTTCGACCCGAATAGTTTACGAAGAAACTTTGCAAGAGCTTATTTAATTATCGCTGCAATTATGATAGCTTTATCAATTGTTTTTGGTATTATTATGGTTGTAATCGGTGCGTCGTCTGGAATATTTAATTCGTTTTAATTAAAGATGACCTATCTGAGTTTAGATAGGTCATCTGGTTTAATTGATATGGGGTGGTGTCGTATGAGTACTCAGAACTCAGATCGTTTTATAATGGCATACAATCGGATCGAGAAATCGATGGATAAAGAAAGTGGATTAACGGGTTATATGCCATTTTACCGTTTGATTGATAAAGTTAAAAAGAACAATGCAATCGTTAGAAAGTTTGAGGATGATCTGCGTGAATTTGCAGATTTACGGAATGCAATTGTTCATAATCGAACAGGTGTGGATTACGCAATAGCCGAACCGCATGATAATGTGGTGGAATTGATAGAGTACATCGATCGAAAGTTATCAGAGCCAGTTACAGTTGGCGTATTGTTCCAACGAAAGGTACATACATTGAAGGTGTCTGATACCCTTGAAAGAGGCCTAGAATTAATTCGTAAAAAAAGATTCAACAAAATCCCGATTTATGACAACGGGAAGTTCATCGGTCTAATAACGGCTGCGGGTATTACGTTTTGGTTAGCGAATACGTATTCAGACGGAGAAGTTTCACGGGAGACCACAACCCTCTCGGATGTGTATTTCCATGAGAAAAAGGAGAAAGCGTATCGATTTATTGATAAAAATCTTTCTGTTTATGAAGCCGAGGAATACTTCAAGAAATCGGTTGTCCAAGGTAGAAGGCTGGAAGCGTTACTAATTACAGAAAATGGACAAGCGAATGAAAAATTGCTTGGGATTATAACGCCTTTGGATTTACTGCGTGTGGAATAAGAGAGTACTGGATAATAAAAAACTGCGACTTTAGTCAAAAGGGCGCAGTTTTTTTATTATCAAGGGTACTTTTCCTCGCTAGAGGATTCACTTTTCGTGTCGCGATGAACTTTCTCTTCTTGCAATTCAAGTCGCAAATCTTCGAGGGGAATGGCGTCGACTGTTTTCATATCCTCGTGCATGTCGTAAATACTTTCTTTATCGGTCCGAAGATTTTCAGGGTTATCCATATAAGGACCTTCGGCATCTTTTCGGTCACGTTCAGTAAAAACCTTCTTTTTAGGCAAACTACTCACACTCCTTGTTTGGAGTATTTACTTTACAAGTAGCAAATAAACATAGACAAAAGAAACGAGTTCCTCAGTTATCTGAAGGAACTCGTTTCTTTAGTTGAAAGTTATTTATTATCGGAAAATTTTTCTTTTAGTTTACCAATTTCTTCTTGAGCTTTTCCTTTTGCTTTATCCAGTTTTCCTTCAGCTTGAAGAGATGCATTGTCTAATGCATTTCCTACTTGATCTTTCACTTCACCCTTTGCTTTGTTGACTGATCCTTTAATTTTGTCCGATAATCCATCATTAAACATTGTAAAACCTCCATAAATTCGACTTATTTTAAGAATACCCTTATGGCGGATCAGGTAAACGTATCCATATTTTCTTTCAGGTAAATTGAGTAGCAAAACGGACCATACTAAGTGTAGAACAAGTGATTATGGCATTTTAAATAGGTGCACTCAATTAATTTGATGAAAAATGTTGAATTTGTATGAAAACGTGTCGAAATCGGCATGCTTACTGTAAGCGCTTATAGTATTAATAAACTTAAAAGGTAAGTGATGCAAAGGAGGAGCATAGATGCCATATAAGTTTGCTAAAGCGGATTACGAAATTCTGGGAACCTTATTCGTCCTGTTGTCACAAAGGTGGATAAAGTTCAATCCCTCTGCATGCAATTATTTCGAAGAGTGTTTGATATATGAAAGGAGACGAATGCAATGAACTTAGCAGCTATCGGCGTTCCTGGTTTGATCCTTATTCTCGTCATCGTCTTGATTTTATTTGGACCACGAAAATTACCTGAAGTCGGTGCGGCTGTTGGTAAGACATTGGCGGAATTTAAAAAATCGGCGAAGGACATTATGGATGAAGATGAACCGGTTCAGATAGAAAAAAAGAAAACGGATCAAGTATAAGGTGATTTTATGGACCCTACTGGAGACCACAATCGAAAAATAGAAAGTCCGCTCGATATTGTTGAAGTAAAAGAGCATCAGGAGCCCTTGGAACCTGAGAAGGAAACAACCGAAAATGAGTCACTAATCAACCATTTGACTGATTTAAGAAAACAACTGATTAATAGCTCAATTGTATTTCTAGTTACTTTTATTGGTGTCTTTGCTTCCATTAATTATTGGTTTCCTTATGTGACCCGAGGACATGAGCTTGTCATTCTAGGACCGCTTGAAGTTGTGCAGTTTTATATGTCGATATCGTTTGCTCTATCGCTGGGGTTATCCTTGCCAATCATCAGTCATTTCTTTTGGAGGTTTATAAAGCCAGGGTTGAATGTAAGAGAAAGTCAGTTTCTAAGCCTTTATTCGCCGGTAATGCTTCTTTTATTTTTAACCGGTGTAGCGTTCGGGTATTTTGTTGTCAATCCAATTAGTTACAACTTTCTCCTGTCGTTAGGTGCGATTAATTTTACAATCATGGTCTCGGCACAAGAATATGCACGATTTTTATTAATGACGACTGTACCGCTTGGTTTGTTGTTCGAATTACCTATCGTAGCAATGTTTCTTGCTGCCATTGGGCTCCTGACAGCAGATACGATGAAGAAAGTTCGAAAGTGGTCGTATGTGACCCTTGCAGTTATTTCGGCACTTATCACGCCACCCGATTTCATCAGCCAACTGATTGTTTTTATTCCGATGATGATCCTTTACGAAGCGAGTATATATGTTGTTAGGTCGGCGGAGCGTCGAAGTTCTGTTGTAAATTAAAAAGATGGGCATCCTCTTAAAAAAGGGATACCCATTTTTTGAATTGATGTCTTACTTATCTGAAGGCATATCTTTGAAAGTGTTGACCTGCTTCATTAATTTGGTTCGTGCACCTTTATTTCTCATCAAATAGGCGACGCCAAGTCCAAGCGCTGTAAAAGCCATTTTCCTCATATATTCACCCTCCTTGTTTTCATCTATAGATGGTTTGCCCAACTTTCGGAAGTCTACACAACGAGTCGTCAAGAAGGTTATTCCATAAGATATGAGTTTCTTTTTAAATGGTATGCAAATACATAATCCAAAGTCATAGGTTCCCCCTATCCAGGTGCTTGAATAGAATATCAGTGAAGCTAGGTTTCGGGGGAGAGTGCAATTGAAGGAGATTATCATCGCATTAATCAGTTCTTCAATTACCATCGTAATTACAAGTTTTTTTACGTATCATTTTCAATTAATGAAAGAAGTTCGAAACGAATCTGTTAAATATAAAATAGAAATTCTGATCAAGGTGTATACACCCATATTAAAAAGCCTAAGAGCCGCCATTGTGCCTGGGGAAGGGTATGACGGGATTACAAAAGAAATTTTTTTCGAAATAGAAGGGATTGTAAAAAGAAACTACGAATTAGTGGATCCAGATTTAGAGGAAATAACATGGTCATTAAGGAAAGAAATTCGATTGGAACATTACGAAGAAAGTTCAAAGTTATTTGATCAGGATAAGAAATTACTAACCCATGCGGAGCAACACTTCAACTTTTATCGAAAACAATTGGGGCTTCCATTTGATAAAACCAAAATCTTAAAACGCTTTGTATGAAAAGGTGGGACATCTGAAAGTTGGGATGTCCTTTTTATTATGACTAAGAAATGGACAAGTGCCGTTATGCGGAAAGTTGGAGTGAATAAGATATATAGAAAGTCGTATTAACACGAAGAGGAGGTATCAGAAATGGTTAAAATTGTAATCGACGCAGGACATGGATTGAATACACCTGGCAAACGTTCACCGGATGATGAGGGGGAGTGGTCATTTAACAATAAAGTAGCCTTAGCTGCCATTGCAAAACTAAAAACATACAAAGATGTAGAAATTCTTCGTGTGGATGACCCGACTGGTAAAACAGACGTCGCCCTTGGAAAGCGAACAAATATGGCAAACGAATGGAATGCCGATGTATATGCTTCAATTCACCATAACGCGTTATCAGGAAAATGGGGCAAACATAGTGGAGCCGAAACATACACGTCGGACAGAACAAATGCGGATCCGAAATCTAGAGAGATTGCAGGAGCTGTCCATCCAAGGGTTGTGATGGCAATGGGAATTAGTGATCGAGGGATGAAGCGCGCAAATTTCCATGTACTCCGAGAGTCAGAAATGCCGGCATTCTTAACGGAGGGTGGATTTATGGATTCAGTAGTAGACATCGTTAAGCTACGGGATGATGACTATTTGAAGGCGCAAGGTGAAGCAATTGCCGATGGACTAGCGATATACTTTAAATTGCAACCAAACAACACGCCAATAACACCTAAAAAGGAAATCGTAGAGAATGTATATAAGCCATCTTCCATTACTGTCTTACGAGCAACAATTTCAGTCTTAGAAAGGCTTGAAAAAGTGAATAATGGATCTTTTTCGCCCATTTGGAGAGAGAAATTGGAAAATGGAACACTTACAGATTCCGATGCGATCGGGCTTCTATACGTCGCAATAGAACGAGGATTATTAGAGTGAAAAATAGACTACTGATTCAAAATTAACAGCCACTCAAGTGAGGGAGTGGCTATTTGAATTGTTATTCATTGTTTTGCACTATAGTTTACTAGGTCAATTGAAGTCTAGGTGAATTTAGGGTAAGGTATTCATTATCAGAATTATTAATAAGAACTTTAATCTAGAAAATGAACGATACCTCAAATGTAGATTTCTTACATACATACTTGTAGAAGAATGCTAAATTACTGAAGGCTCAACTATTGATGAGAGTGGTGGCAAATGTTAATCAAGAAAATTCGGAAGCAGTTATATAATCCTTTACATGATCTCACGCCTGCGAATAGTTCGTCCGGGGTTATTTCTGGTATGCTCGCGGTAACAGGTCCACCGGCGATAATACTAGCTGCGGCGAATGCAGGTCAATTTACGCAAAAAGAAACAATATCCTGGATGTTTGCTGTCTATTTTTTCGGTGGAATCTTTAGTATCTTATTTCCACTGATTTATAAAATACCGATAACGGGAGCACATTCCCTATCTGGTGTAGCTTTCCTAGTTGCTATTACTCCGCATTACTCCATTAATGAATTGGTAGGAGCATATGTGGTAGCTGGTTTCTCGATATATCTTATAGGGCTATCGGGTTTATTCACTAAAATTATGACGTGGTTTCCGAAAGAAGTTATAGCTGCAATGCTTGGTGGATTGATTACGGCATATGTCGTTCGACTAATAGTGTCTATTAATGAATTAGCGATAGTAGGAATACCGGCAGTAATTAGCTATCTGGTCTTTATTAGATGGATTAAACGTGTACCTGCCGTTCTTGGTGCAATTTCAGTAGCTTTAATCATCGTACTCATTACGCAAGATGTTGAAATATTAGCAATGAATATTACTTACATTTTCCCTACTTTGTATAGACCTGATTTTACAATTATTTCTTTGTTTACAATATCGCTGCCGCTTGTATTACTTATTTTAAGCAACGACGCGGTTCCGGGAATCGGTGCGTTAGAAAGTACTGATTTTAATCCCCCGACAAAAAGTATTATTTCCGCGAGTGGAATATTTACTATGTTAGCTGGTATATTTGGAGGCCAAAGTGCGAATATCGGAGGAATGATGACTGCGGTATGTGCCGATGAAGAGTCTGGTCCGAAAGAGAAACGATATATGGCATCAGTTGTTTCTGGGGTAATCCTACTTTTATTCGGAATCTTTGCTTGGTCAATTGTTCCTTTCATTAAAGTTTTGCCAAGTACATTTATAGCAATGCTGGCAGGCTTTGCTTTAATAGGGGTTCTCGGATCTAGTTTACAATTGGGCTTTTCAAATCAAAAACTTCGTTTAAGTGCAACGTTTGCCTTTGTAATAACGCTGTCGGACATATCCGTATTTCATATTAGCGCACCCGTGTTGGCTTTGCTTGTCGGTTCCTTCATTTCGAAAGTCATTGAAAAGTAAAGCGTGCAGTGTGCGAAATCCAGTTATTAGAAACTTCGTTGCGTTGTTGAAACTTTTTAAGACGTTGTCCGTATAACGGGGTATACTTAGTTAAATGATATGGTGCCCGAGTGTGCCAGAAAAAGGAAGTGTTCTATGTGATAAAAAAATTATGGTTTCAATTAGGGGTAGGTATTCTACTAACCCTATTTATTATTAAATATTTTGTTGAAGTGTGGTGGATATTTGCACCACTAGTCATCATAGTGAAAACAATATTTTTACCTCTTCTTCTCGGTGGTGTTCTATTTTATATGACGGAACCAATCCAAAGTTTTCTTGAAAAAAGGAAGTTTCCTAGGTGGGCGAGCATATTTACGATACTTGTTGGTTTGCTGGCAATTGTTTGGGCGTTTGTCGCAGTTATCGGACCACCCGTTACTGATCAAGTAAATAAGTTGGTGAAAAATGCTCCGGCAATTACAGCAGAAGTCACAAACTTGGTCGATTATGTAGTAGATCAAGAGAAGGATTTACCTCCAAAAGTTCAAGAGTCGATTGCGACTGCAGTGGAATCTGTACAAGCAATTGGAATTCAATTTGGAAAATGGGTTGTCCAATTTATACAATCATTCCTTCAGGCGATGGTGCTTTTAGTACTTGTACCTTTTTTCTTCATCTTCATCTTAAAAGATCACGAAAAATTTGCACCGCTCATATACGGACTTTTCACTGGGAAAAGACGTGAATGGATTAAGAAAACGTTACACGATATGGATGTTGTCCTACGATCTTACATTCAAGGGCAGTTGCTCATTAGTTTTCTTTTAGCAATTATTCTCTTTATCGGCTACAAAATTATCGGTCTTGAATATGCATTGTTACTCGTTATCTTTGCATTATTTATGAACTTGATTCCATTTATTGGTCCTTGGATTGCATTTGCACCAGCGTTAGTGATTGCTCTTGTGCAAGATCCTAAAATCGTTATATGGGTAGCGTTAGTAACGCTTGTTGCCCAGCAAATCGACAGCAACCTAATTACCCCGAATGTAATGGGGAAGACACTTGATATCCACCCGCTGACAGTAATCACCATTATACTTGCAGCAGGAAATATTGCAGGATTCCTTGGAATCATTGTCGCAATACCAACGTATGCCGTTGGGAAAGCGATTGTAAGAAACATCTATGCCGCAAGAAAAGAAATTTCAAATGCAGCAACAAAGACGGTATAACTATTAAAAAGAAGTGCATCCAGTTGTAAATGGATTGCACTTCTTTTTAGGTTAAATCGAATTCAGTCTGGACAAGATATCTAAAAAAAGGATGTTTAGCATGCCGAATGAATTCCCTACGATCCACACAAATATTTGGGATGCTTTTTGGGCAGTCCCGGTCATCATACTCGTTATTGTCGTACTGAAATTATTTTTCAAACTTCCGGAAAGTTGGATTTCTACTGTAGCAACAATTACGGGACTTCTACTTTCCGTTTTTATTAGCCACCGGGGAAACCTAGCAGCCGGTATTTTTATGGGTTTTTTCTACAGTGGTGCCGCAACTGGAACAATATATTCGATGAAAGTCTGGTATGTTGCCTATCGAAAAAAGTAGTTAATTCAAAGGACAAAATCCACATTGAATAAGCCCAGGGACATCTTTTGAAAAACAACAAGTCGTTCGAACTTCTGTATTCAGCAGAGCGGATGGTTCAGATCCTTTTAAATAGGTTGCAAATAACGAACGGGGTGCAATGCCTTCCCAAAGGGCGTCGTCTTTTAACATGTCCAGGTCCGCCCGTGCTTCGGTTGCAGTACCTGGATTCGAAAGGAGGACATGGTATTGCCAAAGTAGAAATCCAAATATGTTTTCCCACAAAGTAAGCGAAGGAATCGTCGCAACCGTACGGATTTGCCGAATCAATGCATCGCATTCTTCTTTCAAAATGTGCCGAATCACTTCACGTCGTTCCTCGTCATCGACTTCCTTCCAGTCGTCCTCACGCGCAAATGTACTTACCGAAAGTTTGCCGAACTCTTCGATTGCACCAAAAACAAGATGTTCTTTTTTGCCTCTCCATACTTCATCGTACGCTGCTAAATTATAAAGTTGCATGGCGATAAACATGCCCATTCTTCGCATGAAATAGGAAGCGGCAACGGTTTTATTGGGACTACCACTAATAGCCAATACGGCTAGAAGGGATTCTTCGGCATGCTCTCCGTGAAGAGTTTCCAAAGTGAATAGCTTTCGTTCTGCTGGTTCGGTATACACACTATACATATTTAATTGGTTGATTTGGTTGCTTGAAAGTTTTGTCATACTCTGATTATAGCGTTTTAAAGTTGGAACGGGAACCGAATCGTTTTTTTTGCTCGAAAAGGGTGCATCGAAAGTCATAGTTCGCCGATATGTAGTGGGGAAAGGGCGATATACGTGTTGCGAGCGCCGATAACTACATACTTTGCGCCGATATAACTGCTACGACCGCCGATATAACCAGTTCAAAACAAAGCTGTTGCGCGAATATACCCCGCATGGTATATTCAGTAGTAAGAATAGTCGGGAGGGTTACATATGGAATGGATTTTTATTTTACTGATCGTTGGATTTATTGTCTGGAGAATGAAGCCGGCAAAAGGTGTGCGTACAATCTCAACAACAGACTTGAAAGAAGTATTGAAAGATAAGTCAAAACAATTTATAGATGTTCGGACACCGGGAGAATATGGTGGGCGTCATATAAAGCAGTTTAAAAACATTCCTTTGAATACGATCAAGTCTCGTATCGGGGAGTTAGATTCGTCGAAAGAAACGTTTGTCATTTGTCAAAGTGGTATGCGGAGTGGACAGGCTGCGAAAATATTGAAAAAAGCAGGATTTGCAGAAGTTATAAACGTGAGCGGCGGCATGAGTGCTTGGCGCACATAAAAATGAGAAGTCCACGGAGTGATTATACTCTGTGGATTTTTTTTGTGGAATAAACGAAAAAACTTGAGTTTGTTGGCATGTGCCTAACACACTTTTTTAGGCACTCACATACAATTTATATGAAGAGGTGGTGAACGTTGAGTAAAAATGATAGTGCTGTCCGGCACGATCCATTTGAGATAGAACAACGTGAATGGAAGAAAAGACAGACGAACGAACGGTTAAAAAGAATGCTGACATTTGCTTCTCCTATATTTCTTCTATTGTTATGGGAGTTCATGTCAAGGACGGGTTTGATGGATATTCGCTTCTTTCCTCCACCGTCGTCAATTCTTGGAACGTTCTATGGGATGCTTGCAAGCGGTGAGTTAGCGACGCATATTGGTGTCTCTATGTACAGGATTTTTCTAGGATTTTTGCTTGGTGTCATCCCGGGGATTATTGTCGGGTTACTGATGGGCATGTATTCACCTATACGTCATTTCGTTTCACCAATTGTGATGGCACTTATGCCGATACCTACACTTGCTTTGCTACCTATTATTATCATTTTGTTTGGTATTGGTGATTTGTCGAAAGTTGTAACGATTGCGGGAAGTGTTTTTTTCCCGGTGGTCATTAATACAGTGGCCGGAGTCATTAATATCGACTCTATTTATTTAGACGTGGCGAAAAATTATGGTGCAGGAAGAGTTAACTTTTTCATGAAAATTGCATTACCTGGTGCACTTCCAGTCATGCTTGAAGGAATTCAAATGGGGCAGGCGATTGCACTTTTAACAATTGTTGCAGCAGAAATGATGGGAGCAACCTCAGGGATTGGTTATCTCATTTGGATTTCCTATAAAGCATTCCTACTTCAAGAAATGTATGTAGGGCTCATCCTCATTTCATTTTTCGGCTACTTGTTCTCTCTTTTACTCCGAGGGCTACAAAAAAAGTTGTTACCGTGGAGGTGAATAGATGGGTAAGGAAGCAAAAATAGTAGTACGAAATCTAACAAAAGCTTTCTATAAAAAGCAAGGCAGCGTGACAGCGCTTGACGATATTTCTCTTACGATAAAAGACGGTGAGTTCGTCTGTCTTGTAGGTCCTAGTGGATGTGGTAAAACAACACTTTTACGCATATTGGCAGGGTTAGAAACTCCAAGTATTGGTGAATTTACTATCGAAAAAAATGGGGAAGAGCGACCTTCCCAGTCGATGGTGTTTCAAGAAAGAGGAATTATTCCGTGGTTGACTGTTAAAGAAAATGTTGAATTTGGTCTGAAAATGCGTCATATGCCAAAAGAAATAATAAACGAACGGACGGCATATTACTTGAAAAAGACGGGACTGGATAACTTTTCAACCCTTTATCCCAAGGAACTATCCGGTGGAATGAAGCAGCGAGTCAGCATCGCACGTGCTTTCGCAAATGATCCAGAAATTCTTCTTATGGATGAACCATTTGCTGCGCTGGATGAACAAAATAAGTTTATTTTACAAGAAGAATTACTGGCAATATGGGCAGAAACGGGAAAGACAGTCCTTTTTATTACCCATAGTATTGACGAAGCGCTTCTATTAAGTGACCGAATTCTCCTTATGAGTTCGCAACCAGGTAGAATTATTCAGGAAATTGACGTCGATATGCCGCATCCTAGAAAGATGGAGGACATCCGAAAAGATCCGGTTATGGCGGCGAAATTCGTTGAAATATGGACGCATCTACAAAGAGAAGTACAACTATCAAGACAAGAAAAGGAATGAAAAGGAGAGGTTCTGTGGCAAGGTTAATGAGAAAAGGATGGTTTGTTCCGTTATTCGTCTTAGCGCTAATCATTGGTGCTTGTTCCCCTAAAGAAACCGTAACCCCCCCACCCGTCGATAAAGTTCCTGATGAAGTGAGTCAGGAGAATCCTTCCGGAGACTTGGCGCCACTAGAAAATAGAGAGTTAGTCATTATTGCAGAAGATGGGGCTGCATCGGGTGCGGGTTTCTATATTGCGAAGGAAAAAGGATATTTCGAGGATTATAATATTGAAGTGAAATTTGCTGACTTTGCAAATAGTGATGACATGTTGCCTGCTCTTGCAGCTGGTGAAGTGGATATTGCGGGTGGGGTATCGACAGCGTCTTTCTTTAACGCAATTGCCCAAGGAATTGACGTGAAAATCATTGCCGATAAAGGACATAACAATCCGGGAAAATCCTATTTTACATTCGTTATCGGAAATCATATGGTTGATGAAATTAAAGATTACACGGATTTCCGAGGGAAGAAAATTGGGATTTCATCGTTAAATTCTATTGATTGGTATATATATAATGAAATGCTTAAATTTGCAGGCTTAACAGATGACGATGTTGAATTCGTACTCATGGCTGACTTTGGAAGTATGCTGGGCGCAATAGATAGCGGAACGATTGATGTAGCACTTAGTATTGAACCACTTATCGCACAAGGTGTCGAAAAAGGATTCCATGTCCGATTTGGGGATGTAACAGACTTCGCGCCGGAATCACAAATTGCATTGGTATTAGGTTCGCCTGACTTTATGAATAAAGAAAAGGAAATATCCTTACGATTTATGGCCGCTTATTTGAAAGGTGTTCGAGATTACAACGATGCCTTTATTAAAGATATAGGAAAAGAAGAAGTGGTTGAAATTATGACAATGCATACTGCTTTAAAAGATCCAGAACTGTGGGAAAAAGTAAATGTCACAGGACTTGATCCGGACGGAAAAATGTTCGTAGACGACGTATTGAAACAGTACGATGCATACAAAGAAAATGGAGCAATCCGCGGTGATGTTGACTTTGATAAAGCCATCGACACATCCATCACTGAAAAAGCGGTAGAGATAATTGGTGAATATGTAAGATAGTAAAAATAATGAGTTGCCTTTGCCTAAATTATAGGCCGAGGCATTTTTTTATTGTGTGGAGTGGATGTCCGGTGAAAAGGAGTTAATGTCCGGTCAATCACGCGAGATGTCCGCAGAATTGTAGGATGTCCGCTGAAAAGAGGATAATGTCCGGTCAATCGCGCTGAATGTCCGCGCAAAAGAGGAAGATGTCCGCAGAATTGTAGGATGTCCGTTGAAAAGGGGATAATGTCCGGTCAATCGCGCTGGATGTCCGCTCAAAAGTGGAAGATGTCCGCAGAATCGTAGGATGTCCGCTGAAAAGAGGATAATGTCCGGTGAATCGCACGAGATGTCCGCGCAAAAGGTGAAGATGTCCGCAGAATCGTAGGATGTCCGCTGAAAAGGAGTTAATGTCCGGTCAATCCCGCTGGATGTCCGCTCAATCTTCATCAAAAATAGCCTTCGGAAATAAAGTTCATTTCCAAAGGCTTTCAGTAGTAAGTTAAGCCAAATTAAGTTGCTTCTTCTTGATAATTGTTTGGAAGCTGTGTAAGGCCATGCCGACAATAATCACTGCGATACCAATGAGTGAAAATGTACTTGGAAGGGCGATGCTAAGTAATAGCATTTCCCCAAGAATAACAAAAATGAGTTGCATGGATTGAGTTGCTTCGACTGCAGCAAGTTTACCTTGATCGCCACGTGCAAGATCAGTTGCCATAAAAAATAACGTTGTAGCAATTACACCCGAACTAACGCCTACGATGAAAGATTGAATCAGCTGGTTCATAGAAGGTGGCCCAACTGTCAACATAGCGTAAATGGAAAAGCCTATCCATACAGGAAGTGTCATAATTGTCATTCCGAGAACACGTTGAAAAGGATCGAGTCGACCATCCAGTAAATCCATCATTTTTCGATTGCCGAGTGGATAGGCAAATGCTGCGATGAGGACCGGCAAGATACCGAGTACTAACGAACGGACTTCAACATTTTGAGCATGCGGAATTTGAATAAGTACAACTCCTGCAAAAATAATGAGCGTAATTCCTAAAGAAATCAAAGGAATCTGTTGCCGAATCATCTTTTCTCCAGTAGCGGTCTTTATCACAACTGTAAAGAACGGAGCAAGTAAGACACCAGCTACAATTGTTAATTGCCATGTTCCTGCAAGTAGCCAGCCGGGACTATAAGCGGCAGAATAAGTAAGTGGTGCGTAGAATAACACGAAAGCTGTAACGCTCCATACGAAAAATGGGATGGGTTTCTTAGCAACTTCTTTTTTCACATCACGAAGTCCATTTCGATAAGCTACAATGGCAATTAAGAAAGGGACCATAAAGAAGTAGCGAAGCGATGAACTCCATAACCAGCTCCCGCCTGAAAGTTCCATGGATCTATTCAATATGAATGTCACCGCGAAAAATACGGAAGAGAGGATCCCCATCGCGATTTCTCTCATAGTATCAGCACCCCTTACGCCTTTTCTTCAAATAACTCTACAGCTTTAATAATGACGGCTGTTGCTTTTTCCATATTATCAACTGAGATGAATTCATATTTTCCATGATAGTTTTCCCCGCCCGTAAAAATATTAGGAGTAGGCATGCCTTTAAAGGAAAGCTGAGAACCATCCGTTCCACCGCGAACAGGAACGATATTCGGTTCGATCTCAAGAGCATTGAATGCCTCTGAAATGATCTCGACAATTTCCATTACAGGTTCAATTTTCTCACCCATATTGTAATACTGGTCTTCAATTTCAAGTGTGATCACTTCTTCGCCATATTGCTGCTTTAATTTCTCGGCAGTATCAATCATTAATTGCTTCCGCGCTAAAAATGTTTCTTTATCAAAATACCGAATGATATAATCAGCAGTCGTTTCTTCTGTAGAACCGTTAAGTTCCATTAAATGAATAAACCCCTCGTACCCATCTGTCTTTTCTGGAATTTCATCGACAGGCATTGTTGCTTGGAATTGATTTGCGATTAAAATAGAGTTCACCATTTTATCTTTTGCTGATCCGGGATGAACGCTTGTCCCGTGAAACGTTACTTTTGCGCCAGCAGCGTTAAAACTCTCGTATTGAAGTTCGCCAAGCGGTCCACCGTCCATCGTGTAGGCGTACTTCGCCCCAAAATTTTCAACATCAAACTTGTGAGGTCCTCGCCCAATTTCTTCATCAGGTGTAAATCCAACACGAAGTTTTCCGTGTTTAATTTCAGGATTTGCAATTAAGTATTCCATGGCAGTCATAATTTCGGCAATGCCGGCTTTATTATCTGCACCTAAAAGCGTTGTTCCGTCTGTAGTAATTAACGTATGACCTACGTATTTGGATAACTCGGGAAATGTACTTAACGACATAACTGTTTCTTCATTTAACATAATGTCTTTCCCATCGTAATTGTCAATACGCTGTGGGTTCACGTTTTTTCCAGTGTAATCAGTTGCTGTATCTACATGGGCAAGGAATCCGATGACAGGAATCTCTTTATCTGAAGTAGCTGGAAGTGTCGCAAATAAATAACCATTTTCATCCAAAGAAATATCAGTCATTCCAATTTCGGTAAGTTCTTTCTCCAACATATGAAGAAGATCCCATTGGCCTGGAGTAGTTGGACACTCCGTGCTGTTGAAATCAGATTGTGTATCGACTTTTGCGTAGCGAACTAAACGCTCGATTAGTTTTTCTTTCATTGTAACTTCCTCCTAAGATGAATTATTGATACGTTTATCTTATCAGATTCTTTCGGTTCACGGAATATTTGACAGTTCGACTACCGATGCTCGCAGCTATAAAAATTTGTGCCCCATAGTAAGTGAGCATTACAATGGCATCTCGATTAGGAATTTCATATGTAAATCGATCAACTGCAAGCACGGAATCCGATACCATAAATAAGATTGCCCCAATAATTGCTAGTTTCAACCGGGTTCGAATTGCCATCCATCCCATTAATAAAATGATGGAAATATAAGCGATGATAGCGATACCTAAAATTGTTTCTCCGATTGCAAATTGCGAACCGGCAATCCAGACGGCCATTCCTACACCGTACAAGATTAAAAGTACGGCGATTGGTTTGGGAACGGGTTTTCGAGCAGCGTTGCGAAAAGCGAAAATGTAAAAAATGTGACCAATGAAAAATGTAACAAGGCCTGCCATGAACCAATAAATCACACCGTCCGCTATCATGCAGACGAAAAGTCCTGCAACTAAGATCTTTTTATAAGTTGAAGAAACCATAGGGGAAATAGAAAGTGCGAAAAGTATAATTAGTGCCATTGGAATTAATTTCATGAGGATTTTAAAGCCAACCGGATCCGTTGGTATGAAGAATATGTAAACAGTACCCATTGTAATAATTAAAGCGAGTAGTATTTTTTGTATCATTTAAGAAAACCCCTTTCATTTATGTAATATGTCTCTTTCTGGAAAGGGGAGAGGAACTCCTTTAAACAAGTTGGATTTGTTAACTTATGGTTAGGGAATCCAGGATACTGTTCTAAAGGTATGAGGTATGTATTTGTGGAACAAAAAAAGCATCGGCTCGAGGAACAAGCCGATGCATTTACTATTTCTTACGAGATTGAGTAATTTTTATGTGAAACAACTGTCATATTTGAAGGTGCACCAATAAGCTCTGCATCCCCGGCTGATATTTGAACAATTACGGAGTTCTCTAAAATTTTATAAATAGTACCATGTACTTCATGGTCATTACGGACAAATGAAATCTTCTCATCGATTTTACGGGCTGCGACAAAGTCGGATACTTCTTTTTCCTTACGCGGAAAAGCCATTCGAATTCCCCCTATAATATATTCATGTCTCCCAAATTACTTATGTTATAGAAGAAGACTGCAAACAAATAACCATAAACTACTTCATAATGGGTTGTCTACTTTCTAGTATATCATATTTTGACGAAATATGTTGGTATATTAATTAGGGAAATTGAATTTTGAATACTTATTAATTTGGTTTACCTTACAAGTATGCTTGAATTAAGGTAGATTTAGGTAGGCAACTTCATTGTTGAAACTCTTTTCTGACGCCTAAAATTCACGGGTAGACAATATGTCTATATTTAAATGGGAACTCCTCACACTTTGTCTAATTGATTGAAAGTGCTAATTTATTAGAATTAGGATATAAAATTCTAAATATTGGGCGAATCGTGAAAATATCGTTAAAGTAGTGTTAGAATTAGAGGAGTTGTAAGAGTTTCGAAATAGAAGAGGTTTGTTTAGAAGCGATTGTGAATAAAATGTAGAAAGTAGTTTATTTGCAACGTATATCTAGCAAGTAAAGAAGTTGCCGAAACATAAGTTAAAATATAAAAAAGCATTCATTGCTTAGGATTTGATTGAAGGGGAGATTGGAATGACGGAACTAAAGGTAGCAGTAATAGCAGGAGATGGAATTGGAATTGAAGTAATGGAAGAGGCTCTTCAGGTATTAAACGTATTGCAGGAAAACGAGCAAGACTTTAAATTACATTTGGAGAAGTTTCCGTGGAGTTCAGAATATTATTTAGAACATGGTGAAATCATGCCTGAAGATGGCATGGAAACATTGAAGAAATTCGACTCGATTTTATTTGGAGCAATTGGAGATGCACGTGTTCCTGATGAAGTAACGATTTGGGAACTGATCATGCCAATCCGTAAGCAGTTCCAACAATATGTGAACTTTAGACCGGTTAAATCACTACCTGGAATTCAGTCACCACTCGCGAACGGTGAAGATATCGATTTTGTTATTTACCGTGAAAATGCTGAAGGTGAATACTCAAACAGTGGTGGACGTATGTTTGAAGGCCAGGAATCTGAATTGGCGGTTCAAAATACAATTATGACGCGTGCCGGCGTTGAACGAATTACAAGAGCAGCTTGTGAGTATGCCGTAAATAACGGTAAAAAGAAAATAACGAGTGCAACGAAATCGAATGCGGTTATCCATGCATTGAAGCTATGGGATGAGCAAGTAACACGTGTTGTTACAGATGAGTATGCAGACTTGGAACTTGAGTCGTACTACATTGACGCACTAGTTGCTTACTTTGTACAACGTCCTCAGTCCTTTGAAGTTGTCGTTGCATCGAACCTGTTTGGGGATATCTTATCGGATCTTGGTTCTGGAATTGTGGGTGGACTTGGACTTTCTCCATCAGCAAACATTAACCCGGAAAAAGAATTCCCATCCATGTTTGAACCTGTACACGGTTCAGCGCCAGATATTGCAGGTAAAGGAATGGCGAATCCAATCGCACAAATATGGTCAGCAGCATTGATGTTGGATCATTTAGGAAGAGAAGATCTTGGAGCTAAAATCGTTACAGCGATTGAAGAAGTACTTGCTGAAGGTAAAGTGAAAACTCCGGATATCGGCGGAACGTCAACGACAAGTGAAATGGGACAAGCAATCATAGAGAAAATTAAAAACCAATACTGAGCGTAAGAAATGGAGTGCACTATAGATGGAGTTAACAAATAAAGTAATCGTAGTAACAGGTGCAGGCGGCGGAATGGGGAAAGCAATCGTTAATAAGTTGCTTAGCCAAGGTGCTGTTGTGGCAGGAATCGATTTATCAATAGCATCTTTGGAAGAAATTACACACCCGAACTTTATTGCGAAAGCAGCAAGCGTATTGGATGAGCAAAAAGTGGCGGAGATTTTTGAAGAAGTGAATAGCAAACACGGTAAAATAGATGGATTGGTGAATGCTTTAGGAATTGCTCAATCAGCGACTCCAATTGAAGACGTATCACTTGTGCAGTGGCATAAACTGGTTGATATTAACGCAACGAGTTTATTCATAACATGCAAAGAAATCGTGAAATACATGAAGCCGCATCGTCAAGGTTCCATCGTGACGATTGCTTCTGTTTCTGCAGTTCGACCAAGACCAGGTCTTCAAGCTTATATCGCTTCAAAAGGTGCTGCAGAAAGCTTCTCGAGGGCGCTGGCGATTGAGTTAGCGGCAGACGGTATTCGAGTAAATACCATCCATCCTGGACCTGCAGATACGAATATGTTGGGGCAGTTCGCGGGTGAAAATGCGGACGTTGCAAAAATGAAAGAAGAAGTGTTTAGACAAAGTGTTCCTCTTGGCGAATTAATCAAACCAGAAGATATCGCTTATTCAGTCGCCTACTTATTATCAGATGGCGCGAAGATGGTAACTGGCGCTACATTACATGTTGATGGTGGAAGAGGAATCTAAACGTTCTATTTATGAAAGGCAGTGAAGTATAAAATGAAACGAATTCCGA
The DNA here is from genome assembly GCF_054482775.1 of Sporosarcina sp. CAU 1771. Taxonomy (NCBI): domain Bacteria; kingdom Bacillati; phylum Bacillota; class Bacilli; order Caryophanales; family Caryophanaceae; genus Sporosarcina; species Sporosarcina sp. CAU 1771. The sequence goes on from NZ_JBTLRN010000023.1 coordinate 40,487, forward strand.
TGTTAATAAATGGAGAGTGGATTGGCGACGACACGAACGAGTGGTTGCCAGTTTACAATCCCTCTAATGGAGAACAAATTGCTGAAATTGTAAAAGGAACTAAACAACATGTTGATAATGCAGTTGCTGCTGCACAAGTGGCTTTTGAAAGCGACGCGTGGAGCAAGGTGAAACCTTATGAACGAGGACAACTCTTAGTTGAGTTTGCAGCTTACATCCGAGCAAATATCGATCAGTGGAGTGAATGGGAAAGTCAAGATGTTGGAAAACCAATCTCACAAGCGCGCGGCGATGTTGAATCTGCAGCTAGGTACTTTGAGTTTTACGGCGGTGCAGCGGATAAGGTAATGGGTGATTCAATCCCAATCGAAGACGGATTACTCAACGTAACTGTATTAGAACCTGTCGGTGTAACGGCTCATATTATTCCATGGAACTATCCGCTTCAAATCATTTCTAGAAGTGTAGCGGCAGCTATTGCGACTGGCAATGCGGTTGTAGTTAAGAGCGCTGAAGACACACCGATGACGGCACATGCAATAGCGGAATGGTTTGCAGCAAGTAGCTTACCAAAAGGGATTTTTCAGCATGTAACAGGTTTAGGTGCTGATGTTGGTGGACCGCTTGCATCACATCCAGACATCTCGCACATAACATTTACCGGATCTGTGAACACAGGTATATCCGTCATGAAAGCTGCAGCAGAAAACGTTGTACCGGTTACGCTTGAACTGGGCGGTAAGTCGCCGAATATCGTTTTTGCAGATGCCAATGAAGAAAAAGCATTGGATAGTGTTGTTAAAGCAATTATTCAGAACGCTGGTCAAACGTGTTCAGCTGGATCTAGGCTGCTTGTAGAGGAATCTTATAAAGATGAATTTGTTGGCAAACTAAAAGCTAAATTTAACGAGCTAACAATTGGTCCTGGAAGCGAAGACAAAGACATCGGTCCAATTTTAAATGAAAGACAATTCAATCAAATTATGGCGCATATTGAAGAAGGAAAAAAGATGGGTACAATCCTTGCTGGTGGAAACTCAGTAACAATTGAAGGTTCTGAAGGTGGTTACTACATCGAACCGACCCTTATTGATGGGCTTGACCATACATGTTCATTAGCACAAGAAGAAATCTTCGGTCCTGTGTTAAGCGTATTCACTTTTAAAGATGTTGAAGAAGCGATTCAGCTTGCAAATGGAACGGATTTTGGCTTAGTGGCGGGTGTATGGTCGCAAAATATCGATGTAGCTCATTACGTAGCTTCCAAATTAAAATGCGGTCAAGTATTCATTAATAATTACGGAGCAGCAGGCGGCATTCAAATGCCATTTGGCGGTCATAAGAAAAGTGGTATTGGCCGTGAAAAAGGATTTGTCGCATTAAGAAATTACACACAAATTAAAAACATCGCTGTGAAATTCGGTATTTGACTTGTATTTGATTAGAGAAGAGGTGAGTTTATGCAAAGCCCACAGAAGAGCGCAAAACCTTCTATTGAAAATGAGAATGATACTTTACTAGAAGTAAATGGGTTAAAAACATATTTTAATATTGGTAAAGATAAAGTTGCCAAGGCAGTCGATGATGTAAGTTTTTCGATAAAAAAAGGTGAAACCGTCGCACTGGTAGGGGAGTCTGGAAGTGGGAAGAGTATAACTTCATTGTCAATAATGAGGTTGATACCTATGCCTCCCGGCGAAATTGTAGCAGGCTCAATCAAACTTGAAGGAAAAGACTTGCTTACTTTATCTGAAAGTGAAATGCGAAAGGTTCGAGGGAAAGAAATAGGGATGATATTCCAAGAACCAATGACTTCTTTAGATCCGGTATTTACGATAGGTAGTCAAATTGTGGAATCTTTAAGGGAGCATCAAAAACTTCCGAAAAAAGAAGCATATGAAACGGCAATTGATTTACTCAAGGTAGTTGGCTTTTCCAGAGCGGAGAAAATCATTAAAGAGTACCCTCACCAATTGTCTGGTGGTATGCGACAAAGAGTCATGATTGCGATTGCAATGTCTTGCAACCCTAAGCTACTCATTGCAGACGAACCAACGACGGCACTAGATGTGACGGTTCAATCTCAAATTTTAAACTTAATGATTGAGATGAAAAAGAAGTTTGGTTCATCTATTTTACTAATCACACATGATTTAGGGGTAGTTGCTGAAGCCGCTGAACGTGTACTCGTTATGTATGGTGGACAAATTGTTGAAGAAGCACCTACAAAGGATTTGTTTTTGGATACAAAGCACCCATACACAACGGCATTGTTAAAAACAATACCTAGTTTAGACGTAGAGTTGGATAGGTTGGATTCAATCCCGGGCACGGTCCCTCCTGCACACTTATTCCCAAAAGGGTGTAGATTTGCAGATCGATGCGAGCATGTAATGGATATATGCAGTGAAGTAAATCCTCCCCTAATGGAAATTAATGAACTCCATAAAGTCCGATGTCATCTTTATGGGGAGGGAGAACGAAAAGTATGAGTGAAAAAGAGAAGATTCTTGAAGTTAGCAATCTAAAAAAGTACTTTCCGTTAAAAAAGACTTCATTCAAAGGGAAAGCTGGAGAAGTAAAAGCGGTGGATGACGTAAGTTTTCATGTTTACGAAGGAGAAACCCTTGGTATTGTTGGTGAATCAGGTTCAGGTAAGTCCACGTTAGGTCGGACAATCCTTCACCTAATTAATCCGACAGAAGGCGAAGTTGTCTTTCAAGGAACGAGTCTTGAAAAGTTAAACGCGAGAGAGCTAAATGATATTCGTAAAGACATGCAAATGGTCTTTCAAGATCCGTTTTCTTCGTTAAACCCAAGGATGACAGTAGAGCAATTAGTTATTGAACCTCTTAATGTGAGAGGGATATCAAACAAAGCCGACCGTCCTAAAAAGGTGCTTGATTTAATTGAAAAAGTTGGTTTGAATAAAGAATCCTTGAAGAAGTACCCGCATGAGTTTTCGGGTGGACAACGTCAACGAATCGGAATCGCTAGAGCGTTGGCCATGAATCCTAAGTTTATTATTGCGGATGAGCCAGTTTCTGCGCTCGATGTATCTGTACAATCGCAAGTTTTAAATTTAATGATGGATTTGCAAGACGAGTTTAACTTAACGTATTTATTCATCTCCCACGACTTAAGTGTTGTGAAACATATTAGCGATCGTGTTGGTGTAATGTACTTAGGTGGAATTGTTGAAATCGGCCCCAAAAAAGGTATTTATGAAAAGCCATTGCATCCTTATACACAAGCTTTGTTATCGGCGATTCCGGTTGCTGAGTTTGGAAGTAAACGAGAAATCATTCAATTAAAAGGTGAACCGCCTAGCCCGGTTAACCCACCATCTGGCTGTGTGTTTCACACAAGATGTCCCCATGCGTTTGATAGATGTAAGGTTGAGCGACCTAAGTTACTAGAACAAGAGAATGAACAATTTGTCGCCTGCCATCTATATACCGAAGAAGGTTGAGAAATATCTAAATTTCGTACAGGAGGTTTGTCCATGAGTTTTGGAAACATTACGGACGTTCCAGGCATTAAAGTTGGAAGCGTTGAGAATTTAGATGCATTAACAGGCTGCACGATTCTGCTTACTGAAGAAGGTGCAGTGTGCGGCGTTGATGTTAGGGGATCAGCACCAGGAACAAGGGAAACAGAGCTACTAGATCCAATTAATAGGGTAGACGAAGTACATGCTATCTGTTTGTCTGGTGGAAGTGCATACGGTTTAGATGCCGCATCAGGCGTCATGCAGTATCTTGAAGAAAATGGAATCGGTTTGGATGTTGGTGTCGCTAGAGTGCCTATTGTTCCAGGAGCCGTGTTATTCGATCTTGCCGTTGGGAATCCTAACGTTCGGCCAGATAAAGCGATGGGGTATGAAGCCGCTCAAAAGGCAACAACAGGACCTTTTCCATTTGGAAATAAAGGTGCTGGATGTGGTGCAACCGTTGGTAAATTGGCTGGCCCTGAAAACTGTATGAAAGGTGGTCTGGGTAGCGCGTCTGTGCAATTGAAAAATGGACTAGTTGTCGGCGCACTAGTTGCTGTAAACGCGGTTGGTGACGTTAGAGACCCTTCAAACAGAAAGATATTGGCTGGTCCTATTCATCCTGAAACTGGCGAATTGATGGATAGCCTTCTATGTTTGCAAGATGATTTGATGAAAAGTGTGTTACCCGGATCGAATACGACGATTGGGATTGTGGCAGTTAATGCCAAGTTAACGAAAGCTGAAGCCAAAAAAGTTGCTCAAATTGCACAAAATGGTTTAGCGCGAACAATTTATCCTGTCCATACGATGCTGGACGGGGACGTTGTATTTGCTGTTGGAACTGGTGGAGATACGTTCCCAGTTGACTTAATTGGCAATTTAGCCGCACAGGTCATGGAAGAAGCAATATTGGCAGCAGTGAAATCAGCAGATGAAATTGATGGAATTCCAAGCTTCACGAGTCTTCAAAAATGAAAAGAGAAAAAAGGGGGAAATTTACTATGAAGAATACAAAAGTATGGTTTATGTTTTTCGCAATGTTGATTGTTTCTGCTTTAATGCTTGGCGCGTGCTCGAGTGATAAGAAAGAAGAAGGTACGAGTGGTGGAACGACGGATGGCGACACTGAAGTTGAAAAAGGCGAAGAGGATGTAGCACAAGAAATTAGAGTTCGAATGAATGATGATCCTGATTTCATCGACCCACATAAAGCAACAGCAACGATTTCGTTCCAAATGATTTTAAATATGTTTGATGGTTTATTTGCTCCACAAACAGATGGAACGCTAGAGCCTGCAATCGCTAAAGAATATGTATTGTCGGATGATGGTCTAACGTATACGTTTACGATTAAAGACGATGTGAAATTCCACAATGGTGAATTGGTTACTGTTGAAGATGTTCTTTATACATTTGACCGTCTAATGGGAACGACAAGTGGTGAGCCACTATCATCTATATTTGACAAAGTTGAATCGGTTGAGTCTCCAGAGGCGAACACAGTTGTATTTAAACTTACAGAACCGAACTCAAACTTTTTATATTCATTAACACCTTTACAATCAGCAATTATTCCGGCGTCTAATGACAGCGAACATAACAATCACCCGATCGGAACGGGGCCATTTAAGTTTGTTAGTTACAGCCCAAGTGCAGATTTAGTAATGGAGAAGCACACGGAATACTGGAAAGAAGGGTTACCTTATTTAGACAAAGTGACATTTGTATTCCAATCGGATGACCAAGGTGCACTTATGGCTCTTCAAGGAAAAGAAGTAGATTTAACAGGTATCCAAGCACATAGAATTCCTGAAGTAGAAGGCGATTTTACGATCAATCAACAAGACAACAACTCTTCATTAGTAATTCTATTTAACAATCAAAGAGAACCATTTAATGATGTAAAAGTGCGTCAGGCAATTAATATTGCTGTAAACAAACAAGACATCATCGATTCTGTCTATTCAGGATATGCAACGCGTATAGGTTCTAATATGAGCCCTGCAATGGGTGAGTATCACAAGCCTGGTCTAGAGAATATGTATGACAGAGACATTGAAAAAGCAAAAGGATTACTAGCAGAAGCGGGATATCCAGATGGATTTAAAACGACGATGTCAGTATCATCTCACAACTCGATGTATGCGGATATCGCGCAAGTAACTGTTGAGAACCTAAAAGACATTGGTATTGATGTTGAAATTGAAGTAATTGAATGGGGTATTTGGTTAGAGAGAATCTACCGTGGAAGAGATTATGATATGTCTACGATCGATATAACTGGAAGACCATCGGCATATGAAATCCTAAACGATTATATGTCAACAAACGAAACGGAAAACTTCCATCAGTTCAAAAATGAAGAATTCGACCAAGTAATGACAGACGTACTATTAGAAACAAATGTAGATGAGCAAATTAAATTGTACCAACGCGCACAAGAAATTCTAGCTGAAGATTCAGCAGCAGTTTACATTGCAGATTACCAAATTATTTGGGCACTAAATAAAGACTTAGAAGGTCAAAAGGCATATCCATTCTGGTTCCACGATATGTCGGAAGTGAGATTTACTAAGTAGAAAGGAACCGAAAACATGGCTTATATCATTCGAAGAATTTTATTGTTTGTTGTTACGATAGCATTGGTGTCTCTAATTACATTTGCGGTATTCCAAGTACTACCTGGAGACCCAATTCGCATAATGTTGGGACCGGATGCCGACGAAGCACAAGTCGAAACATTAAAAGCCCAACTTGGGTTAGACCAACCCCTTCATATTCAATATTTTGACTGGATGGGTGGATTACTTACGGGTGATTTAGGTCAATCAATTCGCTTTTCAAAACCAGTATCCGAATTAATAATAGATCGGCTTCCGGTTACGATTTCATTAGCGGTTATCTCGCTTTCAATTGTAGTTATCGTTGCCATTCCACTTGGGATATTTGTTGCTAGAAGACAAGATAAGCTAAGTGATGTTGTCTTATCAACTGCTACGCAAGTAGGGATGGCAATCCCTTCATTTTGGTTAGGTATGCTATTAATTCTCTATGTTGGGATGAACTTTAGTTTTCTTTCTGTAAGTGGGTATACACCGTGGTCGAAAAGTATCTCAGGAGCAATGGGATCCTTAATATTACCAGCTTTGACGATTGCTATCCCTCAAATTGCGGTTAAGTTTCGCTATGTAAGGAATGCAATTCTAGAGCAGTTCAGACTTGACTATGTTCGAACACTTCGGAGTAAAGGAATTAAAGATAATTTAGTAATTTATAAGCATGTGCTTCGAAATTCTATGATTCCAATACTAACGATATTCGGACTAATAGCTGCTGAAGTTGTCGCAGGAACAATTATTGTAGAACAAGTATTTGGACTTCCTGGACTAGGAAAGTTATTGATCACTTCAATTAGTTACCGTGATTTTCCACTCGTTCAAGGAATCGTTATGTACATTACAATCGTAGTCGTATTTATAAACTTTTTGGTAGACATTTTATATTCGGTTCTCGATCCCCGAATACGTATGTCATAAGGAGGTCAACATGAAATCATTAATGAAGCATGGCAAAAATATTAATTTAATTCTGGGCCTCCTAATCGTTTCGTCTTTTCTATTATTAATGCTTGTTAGTTTTTTCTATACACCGCATGACGTGAATGGAATGAGCATCGCGAATAAATTAAATGCCCCAAGTGCTGTGCATTGGTTTGGGACAGACGAATTTGGCCGAGATATATTTAGTAGAATCATGAAGGGGGCTCAGACTGCGTTCTTTGTTGGTGGAGTAACCGTTAGCATTGGACTCGTCTTTGGAACCCTCATTGGTGGTATTGCTGGATATGTCGGCGGATGGATTGATGAAGTTTTTATGAGGTTGATGGATGCATTAATGGCATTCCCAGGTATTATTTTAGCGTTAATGCTTGTAGCGGTATTCGGACCAGGAATGGTGAATACGTCAATTGCTCTCGGCATCATTGCAATTCCTGGGATTTCAAGGGTTGCTCGAAGCGGATTTGTGCAACACAAAGAAATGGAATATGTTCTTTCTGCGAAACTAGTAGGTGTGAAGCCGTTTAGTATTATGTTTAGACATATACTTCCGAACGTTTCTTCACCACTCATCGTTGCAGGATCTGTCAGCTTTGCGATTGCAATGTTAGCGGAAGCGAGTCTGAGTTACTTAGGTTTAGGTGTTCAACCACCTGATCCGAGCTGGGGACGTATGCTGAGAGACTCTCAAGCGTACTTAACGAGTGCGCCTTGGTATACATACGCACCGGGGATTGCAATTACATTTATGGTATTAGGATTTTACATGTTAAGTAATGCGATTAGGGATATTATGGATCCTCGTTCAAATTAAGAAAAGCGGCATAATTAATTACAGTTAAATGTAATTGGTTATGTCGCTAACTATTTAATCGGAGAAAGTTATTAGTTGATGCGCATGGATGGCTACTTCAAGAGCAATCCGGTTTGCAGGTTCCATAAAGTCTTTACCAAGAATCGATTCAAGACGGTCGATTCGGTGATAGAGTGTTTGTCTTACGATAAATAAACGGTCGGAAGTTTCTTTTTTAGAGCCACTGCATTCAAGAAGTACACTAAGTGTTTCAAAGAGATTTGCGCCCATTTTTCGGTCATATTCAAAAACTTCATCTAAGTAGGATTTGCAATAAATTTCAAGCAGATTGGCTTCTTTTAATGGAAGTAGGAGTCTGTAAATGCCAGCTTTTTCATAGAAGTCACTTTGCAGTATTCCTGAGTCATGTAGTTCTAGTACTTTACGAGCCTCATCATAACTTCTGGGTATGTCAGAAACGTTCGTGTACACCATACTGATACCGAATTTACAAGAACTTCCTTGAATGAAATTAGAAGCTTTCATTTGAAGAACGGTTTGTTGGATTTGCAAAAACCTACTATGATCTTTTTTCAGGTAATCAGCAGCAATGAATGAAGCAATAACAACAATTTCGTTTCTTCTTGCAGAAACAGTTGGAAAAAATCCTTGTTGCTTAAAAAGTGAGCGAACTATCATAGAACGTTGAAGTTTAACTTCGTCCCACTCTTCTTCGCTAAAATTGAACTCTTGAGAGTTTAATTGAATGATAAACATTCTGAAGTGCATATTGCGGCTAGGAGGAGGTAAGTATGAGTGCAAGTCATCTTGTTCATATTCTCTACCGCTAACGATCGTTCGAACAAATTTATCTTCCAAGTTTTGTTTGCGCTCTTCTATGGTTTGATTTCGAAGTAAAATTTGAGCGATTGCAAGCGCTGCCCGATCCAAAATTAAAAACAAAAATTCATTTGCAACCGGATGTTTGGTTTGTAAACACAAATATCCCCATATTTGTCCTAGCACTCGAACTGGCATAAGTGCAAATAGATCCTCACCTAATGGAAATATTTTCTGTTCAGCATTTTCTGGAAGCTCGTTCTGAATGTATGCGCGCAAAGGAATTTCTATCTGCTTTATTTCTGTCGGGTAGTAGTAAGGTTTTTTACTTTCACTAATAAAAAATACATTACTTCCAAAATGTTCATGCAACTCTTGAAGAATTTTTAAAATGCCATTATGCGAGAGAGAAAGATCGATAAACTTCCTGGAGAGTTTGTCTAATTGGGATAGCATTTCATGATGTTGATTAATGATAAATGAATGCAGATCCTGAGTAATATCAACGAATTTTACGATTTCTTCAAAGATAATGATTGGAAATTTTTGTTGGTTGGCCAACTCAATAACTTCAGGCGATATTTTTTTCACGAACGTACCTATTTCTATACACAGGCAAGCAACGCCCTTTTCGATGAGGTTTTTCACATACTCTAATTGAGATGAGAGATCGTGTTGCAATCCAACTCCTGTTGTTAAAATTAACTCGCCACCGTTTATAAGCGAATTAAATTCATTGGTTTCTAAAATGTGAGACCACTTTACGGTTCTGTCTATGCCGTTGAATCCGGCTACTAGTTTTGCAGTTTTGAATGAATCACGAGTTAAAACAGCTTGAACGTCTAATTTAATATCGTTCATTATGTGATATGCCTCCTAAGTGTTGAAATAATCATCCAATCATTTGACACTATGTCAAATGACAACTAAATGAATAGTCTGTAAAGTAATAGTATGAAGTTAGATTTTAATAGAGTCAACTAAGAAGAACGTAACATAACGGATTGAAATTTCGGAAGATTTGGGGAGTAAGCGTTGCCAACTTTTTTTCTTTATTAATGGACAAAAAGTTAATCGAGTGAATTGTTTTTAGGGGCTAATTATTTTAAAAGAGAAGGGGAGTACTACACATGACAGTTTTGAATAATCAAGTTGATGAAATTGCTGAGAAGGACCGTGCGAATGTATGGCATCACATTTCTTCCTATGATGAAACGAAGCGCCCGATGATTATCGAGAGTGGAGAAGGCGCATGGATTACAGATCACAAAGGAAATCGTTATTTGGATGGCATGTCTGGATTATGGGCTGTAAACGTTGGATATGGTAGGGAAGAATTAGCATTAGCTGCCTATGAGCAGATGAAGAAACTTCCATATGCATCGATGATACAAAGTCATGGACCAGCGATTGAGTTAGCTCAAAAGTTGAGTGAGATGCTTGGTGATGATTATAAAATAATCTATTCAAACAGTGGTTCGGACGCGAATGAAGTAGCGTTTAAGTTGGTTCGTCAATACCATCAGCAAAACGGAGAATCTTCCCGTTATAAATTCATTTCCCGTTATCGTGCGTATCACGGTAGTTCTATGGGAGCTTTGGCAGCAACTGGTCAAGCGCTGAGGAAATATAAATACGAACCGCTTGCACCTGGTTTCTTACATGTTGCTCCACCAGATAATTACCGAAAACCTGCTGGTCAATCAATAGAAGAATACAATATTCAGCGAGCACAAGAATTTGAAGAGAAGATTATTTGGGAGCAAAAAGAAACAATCGCTGGGATTATTTTAGAGCCTATCATAACAGGTGGAGGTATTTTAATCCCTCATCCAATTTATCTCGAAAAAGTACAAGAGATTTGTAAACGTCATGGTGTTTTACTAATTGTAGATGAGGTAATCTGTGGTTTCGGGCGAACGGGTAAAGCATTTGCTCATCAGCATTATAACCTCAAGCCAGATATCGTTACGATGGCAAAGGGATTGACGAGCGCTTATTTACCTTTGTCTGTAACAGCGGTTCGAAAAGACATCTACGAGAAATTTGATACGGGCGAAGAAAATAGTCATTTCCGCCATGTGAATACATTTGGTGGAAATCCAGCTGCTTGCGCAGTAGCACTAAAGAATATTGAAATTATGGAAAGGGAAAACCTTTTTGAGCGTTCTACTGAACTTGGGGAAAGGCTTCTAAAAGAGTTGGAACCTTTAAATGATCATCCGTATGTAGGAGAAATTCGTGGACTCGGGTTCCTATTAGGAATCGAGCTGGTAGAAAATAAAGACACAAGAGAACCTGCTACAAATGAGCGAGTTGCTAAAATTATGGGTGATTGTAAAGCAAACGGGCTAATCGTGGGAAGAAACGGAGATACAGTTGCCGGCTTTAATAATATTGTTGCATTAAGCCCACCGCTATCCTGCACGGATGAAGACTTTGATTTTATTGTTGCTGTTCTTAAAAAAGTGTTCAAGGAAAATGAATAATATAAATATTTCAACAAAGGGCTTGACTTTGTATTCAGTTCGGTATTATACTGTGTAACAAGATGGAAAACTGAATAGTTCACACTCTTATCAAGAGCGGCGGAGGGAATAGGCCCTGCGATGCCCAGCAACCAGCAAACGACCAACTTGCAAAGGTGCTACTTCCTACAGACTCGTGCGAACGGTCTGAAAGATAAGGGGAGGAATAAGCGAAAGCATAACCCTCTTCTTAAGCGAAGGGGGTTATTTTTATTTTCTTTTAGCGAATAGTTAATTACCGCTAAAAGAAAATAAAGCCTCCTACATCACCGCGTTTCCATCAAAAAAAACTTGGAGGTAATATAAAATGACAAACTTACAACCTGAAACTCAACTTTTACATGGTGGCCAAGTGCCGGATCCAGTAACAGGATCACGCGCAGTTCCAATTCATAGAACGACATCTTTTGTGTTTCCTGATACAGAGCATGCGCAAGGCGTTTTCGCACTACAGAAAGCAGGCAATATTTATTCTAGAATCACGAATCCGACTGTAGATGTATTTGAACAACGCGTTGCTTTACTAGAAGGTGGATCAGCAGCAGTTGCATTATCTTCTGGAATGGCTGCAATTGCTTTTTCCATTTTGAATATTGCGGGTGCTGGCGATGAAATCGTAGCAGCCGAGAATTTATACGGTGGTACATTTAACTTATTCGCTGTCACTCTTCCAAAGTATGGCATTAATGTGAAGTTCGTAGATTCAACAGACCCAGAAAACTTCCGTGCAGCAATTACAGACAAAACAAAAGGATTTTTTGCTGAAACAGTGGGCAACCCAAGTCTAAATGTGTTAGATATTGAAGCTGTAGCAAAAGTTGCACATGAAAATGGACTTCCACTTCTAATCGATAACACGTTCCCGTCACCATACGGTTCAAATCCAATCGAATTTGGTGCAGACGTTGTTATTCACTCGGCTACAAAGTGGATTGGTGGGCATGGTACTACAATCGGTGGAATTGCAGTAGACGCAGGAACATTTGACTGGACGCAAGGAAGGTTCCCTGGTTTTACAGAGCCTGATACAACTTATCACGGTCTACGTTACGGGATTGATACAGCAGGCGCAGCGTTTGCTACGAAACTTCGAGTGCAATTATTACGTGATTTCGGACCATGTTTAAATCCGGACAGCGCATTTAACTTCTTGCAAGGACTTGAAACACTTCACTTACGCATACCGAAGCACAATGACAATGCTCTTGAAGTTGTTAAATTCCTAAAAGATCATCCATCTGTTGAGTGGGTTACGTACAATGGTCTTGAAGAACATGCATCTTACGAATTAGGAAAGAAATATTTGAAAAATGGTTTTGGTTCAATTGTGAACTTTGGAATTAAAGGTGGACGTGAAGAAGGTCGTAAAGTGATTGATAATGTGAAGATTTGGTCCCACGTTGCAAACGTTGGCGATGCAAAATCACTTATTATTCATCCAGCTTCTACAACACACCAACAATTGAGTGCAGAAGATCTTGAAAAGTCTGGAGTTACAGAAGACTTAATTCGTCTTTCAGTTGGTCTTGAAGCAACGGAAGATATCATTGCAGATCTTACACAAGCGATTGAGAAAGCAGTTCCAGTTAACGTATAATAAATATTCAAACGAAAAAGAGCCGTCAAAGAAAATATTCTTTGGCGGCTCTTTTGTGTTCAATTGTTTGTTTATCTTTTTAATTTCATAGCTTTGGCTTCTGCTTTTAATGCCTTTAATAATGAGACAATAATGAGAAGCATAATAAACGAGAACGGCAGTGCAGCTATAATGATTGTATTTTGTAATGCCGTGAGTCCGTTCACAGAGAGTAAGATTAAAGCAATTGTAGATTGAATAACTCCCCAAATGAGCTTCACACTATTAGGTGGAGTTAACGACCCATTCGTTGACTGCATACCAAGAACGAAAGTTGCTGAATCTGCAGAAGTAATAAAGAAAGAAGAGATTAGCAAAATAGCGAAAATTGATATAACAAAACCTAAAGGCATAGTTTTAAACATCTCAAAGATTGTTAATTCTGTTGAGGAAGTCGTAAGATCAACGATTCCATTTTTTTGAATGTCAATTGCCGTTGACCCAAATGCTGAAAACCAAAATGCACCAAGAAGAGTAGGTGCAACAAGTACACCAATCATAAATTCACGAATTGTTCTCCCTTTTGAAACACGGGCGATGAACATGCTGACAAACGGAGCCCATGAAACCCACCAAGCCCAGTAAAAAATCGTCCAGCCATCCAGCCATTCCCTATCCGTTGAATTGAGAGGTGCAGTACGTAAACTCATTTGAACAATGTTTGATAAGTAACTGCCAAGAGTATCTGTAAAGATGTTGAATATTAACAAAGTAGGACCCAATACAACAACGAATCCAAGAAGAATAAGTGCGAGTATCAAGTTCGTGTTGGATAAGTATTTAATTCCTTTACTTAATCCCGACCACGCGGATATTAAGAATAATACGGTTACAGCGGCGATGATGAAAAACTGGGAGGTTATACCAATTTCAACGCCGAACAAGTAATTAAGACCTGCGTTAATCTGAACGGCTCCGAAGCCGAGAGTTGTGGCAACTCCAAAAGAAGTTGCAAATACCGCAAGTACATCAACTAAAGTGCCCCAAGGTCCAGTCATTTTGTCGCCAAAAAGAGGTTTCAAAGTTGCTGAAATTAAACCTGGTTCTCCTTTACGGAACTGGAAGAATGCAAGAGCCATTGCGATCACGCCATACATAGCCCATACATGGAGTCCCCAATGGAAGAACGACTCACGCATTGCTTCTTTGAAAGCGGCATTTGTATTTGGTTCTTCTGTAGCAGGATTGATTGCGAAATGAGAAAGTGGTTCAGCTGCTCCGTAGAACACAAGCCCAATACCCATTCCAGCTGAAAACAGCATTGCAATCCAAGTGACGGTTGAAAATTGAGGTCGATCTGTATCTTTTCCTAAGCGAATTTTTCCATATGGACTGATGATGAAAAAGACGCTGAGAACAAGCATGATCGACATAAGAGCCATATAATACCATCCAAATGAAGATGCAACAAAGATTTTAATTGTAGTTGTTGCGGCTTCAAAACTTTCAGGTGCTATAGCTCCATATCCAACTGCTAAAATAATTAGACCAATTGTGATATAAAAGACATTTGATATTTTTTTCATACTTCCCCCTACTTAAATTTGGTGAAACAATATACTATACTTTTGCAAGGTGTCATGAGGTGTTCGTATGCATGAATCCTTAAGAAATACATAATTTTCAAGTATACGTATAAGTTTTTCTTAAGTCAAACGAATCTACTGGTTGCAGAAGTTGTTAATCTATTTGGAATTAATATACCCCTTTATTATAGAATGTAAAACTAAAATCAAAAAAAGACTGAACATAATGTATGTCCAGTCTTTTTTCAATCTTCATCCTTAATATTACGGTCAATTGGGAGTGGTTCATTTCGCCACTCGTCAATTTGATGCTTAACGAGTTCAAGCTGTTTAAAGTAAAGGTTAAACTGATCTTGGTTAACAAGAAACTGCGTTCCGTCATGGACAGAGCGAATGCGCCCTTCGATGACATACTTTTGCACTTGAGCAACAGGCATACTAAGGTACTCGGAGATTTCTGGAATCGTACGATACATAGCATGACTCCTCTTAAATCAGATTTTTAAAGTCTATACGTTTATTCAAGGCGATCATGACCGGTATACCAATCATCATGACAACGAATTCACCTACAGCAACTGTTAACCAAGTTAGAAAGAAAGGGAATCCTAAAACTAGGTTTAACTCAAATGCAATGATAAACATTGTAAACGAGAAAACAAGTGTATTAAAAACCATTCGCTTTCCGATGCCACTAATGAATTTAGCAGAAAATATTGTGATCGATAATGCTAGGATTGAATGACCTACTCCGAAAACGAGGTCGATTGGCCCCAGGTCGGATAGCAATAGATTCGCAATGAAGACACCTAGTACAATGCCGAAAAAATATTTCTTGTTAAATACAACGAGATGATTAAACATCTCAGGAATTCGGAATTGGATGTTTAAAAATGCTAATGGGGCTATTAATAGCGAAACCACAACATAAAGGGCTCCAATAATCCCGCTTATTGCAAGTGTTTTTACGTTCATATTTATTTCTCCTTAGTTTTTTATCGTGGGATGGTTACGAACCACGTGTTGAAAACCCAAGTTTTATTGAGTTTGCAAATTCTATTATACCCGATGTAAAGTATTTGTGTAATTTCTTTTTTAATAATTAATTCCTTTGTGTAAGATTGGAACTTACATTTATGAATGTTATACTTAATCTAATTAAAATGAATATTCAGGGAAATGTGTAGCGTGATGAGAAAATGGTTGCGGGCTCGAGTACATATGCAAACTATTTGTCTGGCACTCCTGATAATGTATTCCTTTGTAATATAGGAGGCGAACATGAAAGAAGAAACGACTATATTTGATAAATTAAAACTGAACAAGTATAGCAAGATGGCAGTTCTTAACGAACCTATTGAATATGACTTATTTAATGGGTACAAGACATCTTTATCAAAAGAGCATGATGCTATTTTTATCTTCGTCGAAACGGTTGCGGAGATGGTAATGTATGCGAAGCAAATTATCAATGAGGAGCATTTGCTGGAAAAAGGATATCTATTTATTGCCTATCCGAAAAAAGGGAACAAAAAATATGAAACATTCGTACACAGAGATGAGATTTTTCCAACGATGAAAGTAGCTGATGATGGTTATGTTGAAAATAGTGACTTGAAATTCTCTCGGATGGTAAGTATGGATGATGTATTTACAGTCGTTGGATTAAAGCGAGAAAAAAAGAAAGCGAGAAAATCAGTAGCTGCCAGTCAATGTGTGGCCGATTACGAAGACAATGTAAAAGACGTTGAAAAACTATTAGCAGATCTTCCGAATGTATTAACATTCTATCAGGAACTAACACCGGGTTACCGAAGGGATTGGGCGCGCTTTATATTTTCGGCAAAGCAGCAGAAAACACGTGAAAAACGCAGCGCGCAGATGATTGATACTCTCTCTCAGGGATATAAATCATTGGAATTGTATCGCCAAGGAAAGAAGTAGAATGTCAAATGGTGATAGCCAACTTATGAATGGAAGAAAGATTAAAACATCGATTGAGTCAATTTAATATTAAAGTCAATTAAAAAAATGGAGGAGGAAGAGAAATGGGGAAAGTAGTTCACTTTGAGATTCATGTTGACGATATGGAACGGGCGAAACAGTTTTACGGGGAGATATTTGGATGGACCTTTCAGGACTGGAGTGAGTATGCCGGAATGCCTTATTGTGGAGCCGTGACAGGTGATGAGAATGAGCGTGGAATTGATGGAGCTTTGATGCAACGGCAAGGCCCTCGACCAGAAAGCAACCAACCGGTAAGTGGATATGCTTGTACAATTGGAGTGGAAAGCTATGATTCAATTGAAGCGAAAATCCTTAGTGGTGGGGGAAGCGTAGCGTTGCCCAAATATGCATTGCCTGGAATGGCGTGGCAAGGTTATTACCATGATACTG
Organism: Sporosarcina sp. CAU 1771; assembly: GCF_054482775.1. Classification (NCBI taxonomy): domain Bacteria; kingdom Bacillati; phylum Bacillota; class Bacilli; order Caryophanales; family Caryophanaceae; genus Sporosarcina; species Sporosarcina sp. CAU 1771. Next base: position 57,260 of record NZ_JBTLRN010000023.1, read on the forward strand.
AGGGGAATATTTTTGGGATTCATCAACCAGATGAAAACGCAAAATAATGTAAATCTATTTTTGTGAATGCAAGAAGGTATCATGGATAAGCAACGATTTTAGTAATGATAATTATAGAGGAGAGATGGAATATGGCTGTTGATATTTATTTAACATTTAACGGAAATTGCCGAGAAGCTGTAGAATTTTACGCAGAAATATTTCAAGGAGAGCCAACTCATTTTATGACTTTTGGTGAGAACCCTCCAAATCCAGATTATCCTCTTCCAGAGGAAGCAAAGAACTTAGTTATGCATGCTCGTTTAGATATTGACGGAAGCAATGTTATGTTTTCGGATAATTTCCCTGGTTCTCCTTTTACGATTGGAAACAATATTACAATGGCTTATCATTCCTTTAATGAGGACAAGCTAAGGGATGCATATGAAAAACTAAAAGAAGGCGGAACAGTAGAAGTAGAGCTTCAAGAGACATTCTGGGCAAAACTTTATGGTCAGATTACAGACAAATTCGGTGTGATATGGCAATTTAACTTGAATTTTAAAGAAATAGCTCAGTAAAAGGTGAAAGTCCATGCTATTGCACATTTGGTAGGTTAATTTTTTAAGTATTATTAATGGGGCGCATTTCCTGGGTTGGGATCTGCCCCCTTTTCGATTTAGTGTAGACATTTAAGAGATTAGATTAAAAATACAGGGATATTGTTAAAAGGAAAGCTCGGTCAAGAATTTTCAAAAAGATTAGTGAATGAATCTTAGTGAGTATTGCGGAGAGAATGAGCCACTAGAGCGGAGTTTTGAGCCACCGTTTGCGGAAGAAAGAGCCAGTAAGTGCGGAGAAGGAAGCCACTGGTTGGTAAGGGTACAAAAAACAGCCATTGGTGTGCTACCGTCCAATGGCTGT
>NZ_JBTLRN010000024.1:0-49999 GCF_054482775.1 Sporosarcina sp. CAU 1771
GTTCTTCAACTGCTTCATACTGACGAACTTTTTTTGTCTTTGCAATTTGGTATTCTTCACGAATCTCATTAACATAAAGTCTAGTTGTACTGTCAGCCACTTTAAGATCTGGATACCTTTCCAATAACCAATCCTTTATTTGTGCAGCGCTCAAATGTGGATACTCCTTTAACCAAGCTATAATCCACTCTTTATACTCATCAAGAATCTTTTTTCTGGTACTCAGTGAATTAGCCCACACTGTCGCCTCTTCAAAAGACATTTCTAAATATTTATACACTGTTGTTCTCGATATCTTTAGTTGCTCAGAAATCTGTAGAATTGAAAACTTTTGTTGAGCCAATTGTTGAATTTCTAGATATAACATTAATTTTTTCACCTTTCGATCCCCCTAATCTTAACTATAAGTATAGATTAGTAGGGTTATTTAGTGTCGAAAAGTGTTCAATCTTGTTTGGCGATAACTGTCCATTCTAGTATAGCGTTTACATCCCTCCGATGCGCTTTACAAAAGGTAAAGTTTTGCAAGCGCAAGGAGAAATATTGAGTTCATTTTTCACAGTATGATATAAATTGTTTTCATACTATAATCAACGAACTAGATAGAGATCTAGAGCGGGCACGATTAGGAAACCTAGTAATTCATGTATCAGTTTACTGCATTTACTTGTGGTACGGTTCGCCTTAACTGATCTAAATGTGGTTTTACTTTTTTTCAATCTTTATCTAATAGCTGTACTATTTGATACGACGTTTTAAGTAATTGTATGGGGGAAACTGCTTACTTTAGTTTAGCGGTTCCACTACAATTGATCGAGCGAGAACTTGTTACCCTACAAATACAGTCCGGCTAGAAAAATGCCCAAAGTTTCTTCATAGATTTCAGTAAACTGAGTGATTGGCAAAGGGTTGATTCCAGAGCCTAACTCGACAGTGAATCCTGGTCTTCGCCAATCTTGAATAAACCAATCCTTGTAGCCGGCGTAGCTTTCAATTGTTTGGACCGGTTCGTAGCCGCTTACTCGGCTAAATTCATTGACCATGGTTTCCGACTCCGGCGGTTCTAATCCTTGATACCCCCAGTAGATGACCTCGCCTTGCGTATGAAACGCGAGCACCCACGCAAAGTCCCTTACTCTCGTTAGGTCTGCCATTGCAATGGCTTCCGGTTCGGAGAGTGGGCGTTCGCCACCATAATCTCGGGGACCTGGGGTTTTCGGATTACGTTCCCGTTCCAAATCCCAATTTGCCGGGAACTGATCGTTCAAATCGACACCTCGAATATTTGCTTTCCATCCAGAGAAATCCGTACTGCCATTGTTCCATTCTACGACCCTCGTTCTCCACGGCTCGGTCTGAGGTGGCCCTTGCTGAACAAGTGTAACTCCGTCAGGATTCACCATTGGGACAATAGACAAGGTGGATTGTTGATACAAAGGGAACGTAGACAAGCCGCGTATCGGAGTTTGATTTGTCAGGGAAAGCAAATAATCATTAAGGAAGGTCATAAGGACGGGTGTTGTAATCCATTCGTTTGCATGGAACGAAGCATTGTAATGAACCCGTTTCGGTCCGGTTCCAAGTTGAATCTCTGGAATGTTCCTTCCTATAACCGAATTCCCGATTGACGTGTTTTGGATAAAGGGATATACAGCTTGAAGCCTTCTCAAGTCATCGACCATCATCCCATAGCTGTACGTCTGCCTTCCGTTGACGAGCCTCCATGTAATGCGCAAAGGGACCCGGATGGTCTGCCCGACTTGCAGGCGGTTTGAATTTAGCGTTGGATTCACAAGTAAAACTGCGTCGAGGGGGACATTTCTTCGCTGTGCAATCAACCATAACGATTCCCCCTGATTGATTTGCACCCCAACCGCCACATATCCCGGAATTCGGATGCGTTGCCCCACCGAGAGAACCTGCAAGTTTACATCACGATTCGAATCTATGATCAATTGAATCGGAATCCTAAATAACTGACTATAATACCAGAGCGAATCTCCCGGTCGCACTGTAATGTTCACACCATTCCTCCTCTTTAGGAAAGTACACAATCGATACTAGTATATGAGGTATGAATGGGGGCTCATGAACAGTTTAAAACAAACTTTAAAAGTAGTTAAAAGTCTATTGATTCTACGCATATTTTTCCGTACAAGGGTTTGCCTGGATGCTGGTGCTACTGCGGAAGTAATGATGGAGGCAATCGGAGTGGCTGCGGTACGGCGGCGGATCCGCAATGAGCCAAGGTGGAGCCATTTGTGAGGATGCATACGAAGACTTTATAGGAACCGTTCACTAACAAGAATACAGCCCCCTAAATCAGGGGGGTCTTCAGCTGATGCTATTCCCACAGAATTTTTAGTGCCTGTGTAACAAACAATCATGATTGTTTAAACTTTCACGATAGTTTCTCGCACAGGTACGCAACACTAGCGTTGCATAGTTTCAAATCGTAACCATATAATACAAAATCCACCAATTTGTAAAAACAAAAAGAAACACTCCACCAAAATACAACATAAAATTTTATTTTTTTGAGGGTTTATTTAGAAAATGTTCCTTAGTAATCGGTGAAACTATCGCTGTATCTTCTCCATATTGAATAGGTATCGGGATACGCTCAGGCAACTTTTGTCTCCCTTTGCTTTTTCTTAAGCGGCGATTACAGTTGGCGACTAACTTAGTTAAGGATTTGTATAAGTAAACCCTCATTAAACGCAGAAAATCCCAAACTGAACGTTGCGGCAGGTGGATCAATCGCATAATTTCAATAAGTGCGAAGGTGATTAAGGTGATATACATCTGATTCCAGATACCTTTAGGTGACTGACTAAATAGATGATGGAGTTTTAAATGCTGCTTAATCCATTTGAAGAAAAGCTCAATGTACCACCGGTTTTTATACGTTTCCAGGATTTCTTCTTCACTTAAATCTAGACGGTTGGTGATTAAGCGGAACGGCGTTCCTTCTGAATCTTTAAATTCGATATAGCGTAAAATCTCCGGCCTTGTTTGAATCGATACTAACTCATTTCTACTGACCATTGGGTGAGTAGGTGTGTAGGATTTTAATGTTTCAACATGGAAAGTTTTGCGAACACGCACAAGAAACTGAATGTTTCTTTGAAGCCATCCACCCATCTTGGTTTTATGAGCATAGCCCCGGTCCATGACATATAACGCGTCATCATCAATTATATAATTTACCGCATCTGAGTCAGCGATATTTCCTGTTGAAGCAATCATCTTCTCAGGAAAAACACTGTCCGAGGAGGCGACAGCAATCCGGATGTGTAGTTTTATACCACTAGAAACTTTAGATATCGCAGTCCAATTGGAAGCACTGTCAGGTAACTTTACGTAGGTTCCATCGATAATACGAATAATACCTACGTTTGTGTTCATGCCAACGGCATGTCGTTGGAGTTTCCAATAACATTTGGTTAGCTGACTTAACAAATCCACTAGGTCATTGGTATCTAACGTAATAAGTCGACGACTAAGTTGAGAATGACTTATGGATTGCAGGTTCAATTCCCGCTGTATGGATTTGTTTGAGCGTATGTTTTCTTCGATTTCCCGATGACTTTCCCACTTACAGATGGTACTTAATACGAATGCTTTGACCAGGGAAAAGTCGGTCAACTTCTTTTCATCATAGTTCACTAAAGGACATGCCAATTTAGTAACTGGCAGCAGCGATAAGTATTGACGAAAGACTAAGTTTTGGTCTATGATTCCCATAGGGAGTCTCCTTTCTGTAAGATAAAACTGGTTTAATCGTCAGTTATTATTTTACAGCAGGAACTCCTTTTTCGCATTATTCAGTCACTGAGAGCGTTTCATATCGTATTCCCAGCAATTTTACAGCTATGCAACGCTAGTGGGTACGCAACACTCAGTGGGTACGCAACACTCGTCTACCCTGTTATCGTTTGATTCATGCAGACCATGTTATCTATCAATAACAAATACTACTTTACTATTTGTTTCACTAATTCCCTGTTACGTGTTTTGAAAATTTCATTATGAGATGAAACCATACCAATTTCATTGGCATCAGGTTGGATAAATTGTTTGGCTTTGTTCACCGCGTTTGCAGCGTCTTGGAAAGCACCTGCTATTAAATTTAGTTTTCCATCATGCTTTAAAATATCCCCCGCTGCGTAAATCCCACCAATTGAAGATTCGCTATTCGCATTCCCTGCAATATAATAATTATCTACAAGTTCGATATTCACATCGCTATTTTTAATGAGTGCTGTATCACGATCATACCCATGATTAATAATCACTTCATCTATTGACACCTTTGTTATTTCTCCTGTTTCATGGTTTTTTAATTCAACGACTTCGATTCTCTCATGATTTACACCAGCGATTAGTTTAGATATCGTCGAGTTCAAAAAACAAGTAGCCGTACTACGAAGTAATTGTCCAACTTGTGCTTCATGCCCTCCTAAAACATCTTTTCTATAAGTTAGATATACTTTTTTGGCAATGGGTTCTAATTCATTTGCCCAATCAATTGCTGAATTTCCTCCGCCTGAAATCATAATCGTTTTTCCTTTGAAGCGTTGTAAAGATTTCACCGTATAATTTAAATTCGATACTTCAAACCTTTCTGCTCCTTCAATCTCCAGCTTTTGTGGATTCAAAATTCCTCCACCCACCGCCATAATAATTGTCTTGGAATAATGTTTGCGCCCCGATTCCGCCAACAATACAAATACGCCATTCTCGTCACGTGTAATCGATTCGACTTTTTCATTCAACACGACTTCAGGATTGAATGTTAAGCCTTGCGTGACAAGTTGATCGATTAAAGCTTCACCCGAAATTGGGATCAATCCCCCAATATCCCAAATCATTTTCTCCGGATATACATGAACTTTCCCACCTAATTGTGGCTGATACTCAATAATTTTTGTTTTCATCTCTCTCAATCCGCTATAAAAAGTTGAATAGAGTCCTGCTGGGCCTCCACCAACAACAATCACATCAAATAAGTCTTGTTCCCCCATATTTGTTCACTCCCATGTAATATAATTTATAACAATTTGCGATTAAATGTTTTGTTGACAATAGAGAAAATCAATTTTATAGTTTTCATTGTACTGATATTGAGAATCATTATCAATTAATACGACAAAGAATCCAAATTTTTTTTCATTACAGACTTTTGATTGACAACTAACAATGATGTATATATCATTGAAAATGATAATCATTCTCAATGAGGGAGGGAGCTAAATTAATGAAAGTAAAACAAAAATTTTCACTTAGTATTCTATTTATTTCAGCAATGTTCCTGCTATTTGCCTGTTCAGGTGATAAATCTATTTCTACCGGAACATCAGATAAAAAAACGGGAGATAATGAAACAACTTCGGAATACCCGTTGGTCATCAAGCATGCTTTTGGCGAAACTATAATTGAAGAAAAGCCTGAACGAATTGCAACGATTGCATGGGGAAACCATGACGTTGCGCTAGCTCTCGGAGTTGTACCTGTAGGCCTTTCAGCGGCGAATTACGGCGTTGAGGATGGCAATGACCTATTACCTTGGACAGCAAACAAGCTCAAGGAACTCGGTGGAGAAAGCCCTATTACTTTCCAGGATACAGACGGACTTGATTTTGAGGCCATTTCAGACGCAAACCCAGATGTAATTCTTGCAGCTTACTCGGGTCTTACGCAAGAAGAATATGACACATTAAGTGAAATCGCACCAGTGGTTGCCTACCAAACAAGCCCTTGGTTAGCTTCATGGCGTGAACAAGTGACATTCAATTCAAAGGGTATGGGAATGGAAGAGGAAGGTAAACAACTCATTGCCGATACAGAGAAATTAATTCAAGATAAAACAAATGAATATCCTGTTCTTAAAGGTAAGAAAGCTGCATTTGTTAGCATATCAGCAACAGATTTATCTAAATTCTACATATATACACCAACAGATTCTCGTGGTGAGTTCCTTGGCGAGTTAGGAATGGAATACCCTGAAACTATTACGAGTCAAATTACTGATCCTAATAGTTTCTATTTGGAGTTAAGTGCTGAAAATGCAGATATACTGAACGATCTTGATCTTTTCGTATCTTACGGAGATGACAATACATTAAAAGCACTGCAAGCTGATCCAATCCTTGGAAAGATTCCAGCAGTTCAAAGAGGGTCTGTTGTCATTATTGGAGATAACACGCCACTTGCGGCAGCCGGAACGCCAAACCCACTTGCAATTGACTATTCAATTGACGAATATTTAACTTTACTTTCAGAAGCTGCTAACAAGGTAAAATAACATGCTCCATACATCTGTCTCAGAAAATAAGCGGCTATATATTCCGAAAAACTTTATAAAAGTCTTTGTACTTTCTACTGTTTTACTCGGTATATGTATACTAGCCTCCCTTGCCTTTGGGTCACGTACAGTCGGATGGGATGAACTAATCGCTGGTTTATTCAACCCTGACGTACAATCTCACGGGGCAAATGTTGTGCGTCAAAGAATTGCTAGAACTGTATTTTGTTTAATGTGCGGTGCCGCATTAGGTGTTTCTGGAGCGCTAATGCAATCAGTTACTCGTAATCCGATTGCGGATCCGAGCATATTAGGTGTAAACACTGGGGCCGCTCTCTTTGTCGTTTGTGGAATTTCCTTTTTAAATATCACGACTGCTAATCAATACATTTGGTTTGCACTAGCGGGAGCAATCATAACTGCCATTTTTGTATTCGGAATTGGTTCTATGGGGAGTGGGGGTGCCACGCCCCTTAAACTTGTTTTGGCAGGGGCAGCTACAAGTGCAGCCTTATCATCACTCGTAATTGCAATAATGATTCCCCGCTCAAACGTTATGGATCAATTTAGATTTTGGCAAGTAGGTAGTGTTGGATCAGGAAACTGGAGCAACATCTCTACATTGATTCCTTTTCTTCTTGTAGGTATACTCATCGCCTTCTGCTCGGCTTCAGCACTGAATGCATTAGCATTAGGCGATGAAGTTGCGAAAAGTTTAGGCATACGTACTGGCACGCTTAGATTGATTGCCGCTTTTGGTGGTGTCCTATTATGTGGGGTAGTAACAGCACTAGCCGGTCCTATTGGCTTTATTGGATTATTGGCCCCCCACGTGATTCGACTCGTTATTGGGCCTGATTTACGATTTATCATACCGATGTCAGCCCTTTCAGGTGCAATTATTTTAACGATAGCAGATGTGTGCGGTAGGCTTATCGGCAGTCCGGGTGAGCTTGAAGTTGGTATAGTAACGGCATTTATTGGGGCTCCTATATTAATCTTACTAACGATGAAAGCGAAGATGCGTACATTATGATAAACGAATCAATGAATCTTATTATAGTTGGCAGAACAAAGAGACGTCGTCGTTTTATACTCGTAACTTCCTTACTTGCAATCATTGCATTCGCTCTTTGCTGCACTATGCTTATGCTAGGCAACACAATTTATCCCGTTCAAGATGTCATACGTGCACTGCTGGGTGAACAAGTAAAAGGCGCATCATTTGCAGTGCAGACCATCCGTTTCCCACGAATGGTGGCAGGCGTTTTTGCCGGATTCGCTTTCGGAGTAGCCGGTACAGTATTCCAGACAATGTTGCGAAACCCTTTGGCAAACCCTAATGTCATCGGAATTACAGCCGGCTCAAGTGCAGCCGCTGTTTTTTGCATCATTATTCTTCAGGCAAGCAATTTAGTTGTTTCAATTGCTTCTGTTGTTGGTGGACTTGCTACAGTCATTGTTATTTTTCTATTATCAAAAGGGACTTCTTTTTCAATCGGGAGATTAATCTTAGTTGGAATTGGTATTCAAGCAATATTGAACGCTGTCATATCCTATTTACTACTGATTGGTCAAAAACAGGATATTCCTACTGCAATGAGATGGCTTAGTGGGAGTCTAAATGGCGCTAAAATGGAGAATCTTTTCCCTTTAATCCTGACAGTTTTTATCTTCGCACCTGTCATCATCTTCCTCGGGAAACGATTGGATATGTTGGAACTAGGGGAGCAGGCTGCGACTTCACTTGGAATTGATACAGATAAGACAAGACTTGTACTTATTATTAGTTCAGTCCTAATCATAGCGTTAGCTACCTCTACAACTGGACCCATTGCATTTGTCGCATTCCTTTCTGGACCTATCGCAAAAAGATTAATTGGTGCAGGGTTTTCAAACATTATTCCTGCGGGTCTTGTTGGCATCGTTTTAGTCCTAGGATCAGATCTGATTGGTCAATTCTCATTCGTTGCGAGATACCCTGCAGGTGTCATCACAGGCATTCTAGGTGCTCCCTACTTGATCTACTTGTTAATCCGAATGAATCAAAAAGGAGATTTGTAATGATGCAGGTACATACTTTTCAAGCTGAGCAAGTCGTTTCCGGCTATGATCATAAAACCATTGTCCATGGCGTAAATCTTTTGATTCCGAGCAATAAAATCAGCGTCATTATTGGCCCAAACGGCTGCGGAAAGTCTACGCTTCTTAAAACATTGGCAAGACTTATCAAACCGACATCCGGAAAAATTACACTGGATGGAAAACCTCTCAGCAAAATTCCGCCGAAACAATTGGCTCGTGTTTTAGGGCTTCTTCCGCAATCCCCCATTGTTCCAGAAGGAATATCGGTCGCAGATTTGGTTGGCCGAGGAAGGTACCCTTACCAATCCATGTTCTCCGGTTGGACAAAAAAGGATTATGAAGCCGTTGCCGAAGCGATGGATATTATGGACATTACCGAATTTGCAAACCAAAATATTGACGAGCTATCTGGCGGACAAAGACAGCGCGTCTGGATTGCAATGGCATTGGCGCAGCAAACCGACATTCTATTTCTTGATGAACCGACTACTTTTTTGGATATTACGTATCAAATTGAAATCCTTGACTTGTTGACTGATCTTAACCGTAAACGCGGAACAACGATTGTAATGGTCCTTCATGATATCAACTTGTCTGCACGTTACGCAGACCATATTTTTGCCCTTCGTCAAGGTAAATTAGTTGCAGAAGGTAAGCCTTCTCAGGTCATTAAAAGTGAATTGATTAAAGACATTTTCGGACTTCGTTGCACAGTGATAAAAGATCCGATTTCGGGTTCTCCCTCTGTAGTACCAATAGGAAGATATCATGTTAACAGTTAATGTAAGTCGCAGAAATCCATCCTCCCACTGGGGGAAGGACTTTCTGCGCCCTATACACGATTAATAGCAAAATTTCGCAGTTACTTATGGTACGGTTCACCCTTCATAATCCGAAATGCCCGATATACTTGCTCTAACAAAATCAGCTTCATAAGTTGATGTGGAAAAGTCATTTTCGAGAAGGATAACAACTCATCTGCTCTTTTCAAGACACTATCATGAAGTCCTAATGATCCACCAATGATGAATGTCACCTTACTCCGCCCGTAAGTCATTAATGACTCCAAACTTGCCGCTAGCTCCTCTGATGTTTTCATCTTTCCACCAATTTCAAGCGCAATTACATAGTCACTCGCACCCGTTTTTGCTAAGATGCGTTCGGCCTCTTTTTTCTTGACAATTTCCATATCTGCCTCACTTAATGATTCCGGTGCTTTTTCATCGGCAACTTCAACAATATTCATTTTTGCATAAGGCTGAAGTCGTTTCGTGAATTCATCGATTCCCATTTTCAAGTATTTTTCTTTTAATTTTCCTACTGTTACAATTGTAATATTCACAGGTTGTCCACTCTTTTCTAAATGTTATTAACAGAACTTATGCACATATCCACAGGTGTTATCTACATGTTGTGTCCGACTATTTGTTCTCTACAAGATACAATGCCGCCTGTTCACAGTAGGAACACTTTGTGGATAACTTTTTATTTTCATCCAAGGCTTCCATAATTGGAAACTTTTCTTCTTCCGCTATAAAAACGTCTAATGCATGATTGATGTGGGTTTCACAGCTATATAAAATCAATTAATTACCTACTTTCTCATTATTATTACTGGAAAAACTTATTCACATATTTTTCTCTTTATCCACAATTGCTAGAATTGAAAGAAAACGAGGTGGATTGGCAGTCATTTCGCTATTTCATCCTCTGTGGATAACTTTTCTGATTACATATTTATTACTTTTGTTGTTAAAATGAATTTCCATCCTTCAATATCATTTCTACTTCTACCAATTCGTTGCCCCTATAAACTTTCATTTTCATTGTATCGCCAATTTCTTTTACATTATATAGGTGTTTTCGTAGCTCAACCATGTCAGTTATTTTATTCCCGTCCATTTCTACAATTACATCATATTGTTGAGCACCTGCTAATTCCGCTGGAGAATTACGTATTACCTCATTAACAACGACACCTTCAGTTACATCTTGCGGAAGATTTAAAAAGTTTCTCTGTTGCTGTGCAGGTATTGTCGATAAATCAAGTAAACTTACCCCCATCGTTGGTCGATGAACTTCACCAAACTTCTCCAGTTTCTCTATGATTGGGACAGCTAGGTTCATTGGAATCGCAAGACCCATTCCTTCGACTGTATCTTGTGAGATTTTCATGGAGTTGATGCCTACGAGTTGTCCAGCAAGATTCATCAATGCTCCGCCTGAATTTCCAGGGTTAATCGCTGCATCTGTCTGTAATACATCTGCATACCAATCCACTACACCGTCATTGTTAAAGTCAATGGGAATTGAACGATCTTTACCTGAGATGACACCGGCCGTGACCGATCCTGAGAAGCCTAGACCAAGTGGGTTTCCGATTGCTATAACCATTTCTCCTCGCTTCAATGTATCAGAATCTCCAAATTCAGCGGTCGCTTTCACTTGAGATGCATTTATTTCGATGACTGCAAGATCTGTCCAAATATCACTTCCAATTAAACGACCTTCTGTTTTTGTTCCATCATCAAATGTAATATCAATTTCTTCAGCGCCTTCAACAACATGGTGATTGGAAACGATATACGCTTTTTCGCCCTCTGTTTTATAGATAACACCTGAACCAGTCCCGGTTTCTTTTGTCATTTCAGAGGAAGACCAAATATCACGTACGCGTTGTAAATTCGTAACACCAACTACTGAATCCGCTACCTTTTCGACAAGGTCTGTCACATCCGTATGAATATCGATTGACACGCGTTCTGTTTGAGTAGCGTTACTTTCAGGTGCGATAAGTTGATCGGTTGCAGTAGATTTGTCATTCACTATATACCAGACCGTTAGTGATGCAACAATTCCACACAACAGACCTATGAAGAAAATCCCCTTTCGTTTGGGCCTTGACCGGACTTGTTGCACTTTTTCTACACGTTCCAGTTCAATTGGATTTCTACGTTCTTGAGAATCAAATTCATCCAAATGTCTCACCCTTTCAAAATAAACTCTATTCTAATCCATTCCCATAATGCCATATGAAAAAACCTTACCCGTAGGCAAGGTTTTAATTCATTTAAACTGTTACAAGCTCGGTTGGTTGATCGGGGTCTGTATCATAGAGGTGAAGATACTCACCCGTAATAATCCCACATGTTTCTAACGTCTGTGTCACGCTCATTCTTGCGAGATCTTTCATATTATTATCTTTACTTAAATGAGAAAGATAAATCTTCGTCTCTTTCTCCGCAACGACTTCGCTCATGGCAACTGCGGCATCTTCATTCGACACATGCCCCACATCACTAAGTATTCTTCGTTTAACAGACCAAGGGTATCTACCCATTTGCAACATGCTGACGTCATGATTGCTTTCAAAAACATAAGCATCCGCACTTGAAATAATACCTTTCATCCGATCGCTTACATACCCCGTATCTGTAATGATGACAAGCTTTCTACCATTTTGATGGAACGTGTAAAACATAGGGTCCACTGAATCGTGGGAAACAGCGAAGGACTCTACGTCTAATTGGCCAAAAGATTGGACTGTTTCCATATCAAATTGAAATCGTTGTTCAAGCGGAATTTTACCAATCGATCCTTCCATTGCTTGCCAAGTCTTTTTATTTGCATAGATGGGAAGGTCGTATTTTCTAGCAATTACACCGAGTCCTTTTATATGGTCTCCATGTTCGTGCGTAACAAATATTCCATCTAACTTTTTCATCGAACGATCTATATCTGAAAATAAACTTTCCAACTTCTTACCACTTAAGCCCGCATCTACAAGAAAGGCGTGTTCATCATTTTCTATATAGATTGCATTTCCACTACTTCCACTTGCGAGCACACTAAAACGCATTTTAAAAACTCCTTATTCATCGTCAAGTTCTATAGGTTCGTCTTGAAATTCGATAATCAATCCTTCAATTGCATTGACGAAGTAATCTTCCTTTTCTCCATCACTTAATTCTACACGAATATGCCAAGTTGGAGCAAATGCTTGCCTTTTTGTTAAGGGGACAAGCGTTGAATAACCAAGCGACATACTTATTATCTTTGAGTCTGGTTTTACGTAGTTTCTGAGATTCAATGTGTTAATGGCTTGAAGCGGAGGAAGAAGATCCTTTTTCCAATTGTATTTCACAAACTCTCCAAACATGCGCTGTTCATAATTCGTTACTTCAAAACGATCATTCCATCTAATTGTTAACATCGCATTGTGGTTGTAATAGATTGGATTTTTATTGACAGTTTGGAAAAACAAAGCTTCTTGGTTTTCCTCATCAACTTTCCATATTCCATATTCTTTTCCATTGAAAACATACTCTTCTAGAAACACATCGAACGTATAATCACCTTTTAAGTTACGTATGGAAACGGGTTCTTCCATTGTCGATATAAGTTGTGTACTATCGACGATGGAAATTACTTGATTCTTCAGGTGACTAACTTCACCAGTTGTAAAAGTTGCAACTTCTGCAGACACATAAAAAGAATCCTCATTATAATCTGGCAGTTCCCCATATCTAATGTTATCCAATCTCAAGGAATCCTCAATTGATATTTTACCTTGCGCTTGAACATTTTGTGTTTCAGTAACTCGTGTTACATAAAGCGAATATAGAAATACATTTAAAATTGAAAAGACAACTATGAAAATCGTCTTCGTCTTATTCCAATCCAATCGCTTCACCTCCCAGATGCTTAGGTGAATAAGGAATCCACTTACCGTTTATTAAATAAAACCAACTGGGTTCTAGAATGAGCAGTCGTTGTTCTGCACTGATTCCCATATCGTAGCTCATTAAATACCCTAATGAAATTTCTTCAACTGTGTCGATATCGACCACCATTGATTGCTCTAGTGTATTCGCTACTTCCACACCAGAAGGAAGATTGACTACTCTTGTTTCTGAATGAAGTGTTAGGTCAAGCGTATAATAAGGTCTAACGTAACGGAAAATTCGATCGCTTCCCCATGTCTGTTCAATTTCCGTAGATGTCACGTTACTATAAACTGGCAATCCATTGACGAATAATTGGAATTTGACGTTGCGTGTTTCTGGATTGCTCGAAATAAATCTATATTCGTCAGTCCAACCACCATGTTCATTCAAAAATCCAATTGTTTTTTTAAGTAACTCTGAGGGTATTGCTATCTCTTCACTCTCAGCAACTGGATGGATAAATGTCAATAATTTCATCATCGGGTCAATACGCATAATCGCGTGGTCGTCTTGATATTCTTCCCGCGTAGATGTAACTTGACCTCTCCGCACTGCATTTGGATCCCTAAATAGAGCATCTCTGAAACGAATTGGTAGAATCCCATCTTCGTAGTAAATGTTTCGAACAAGATCGACTTGATTTGTTGGTACAGCAATGAACTTATTACTCTCAGGACGTACCTCAACAAAATCCTCATATCCCTTTGCCCTTATTAACATCTCTCGATTAAAACTTTGAAAATCACTAATTTTAACCTCTCCCGAATAGTGAACACCCGCCGCTTTACTAATGAAATGAATTTGCAAAGATTTGTTGTCTTGATTCCACTCAACAATTAATCTGTCAAATGACCCTTCTGGAAACTGAACTTCTTCCACACCCAATATAGACTGGTAAGTAGGCAAGGGAACTTCTCCGTGAAAAAACAATGTAAAATGATTGGGTTGTCTGAGAACGGTATTTAATTTCTTTTCGGTCAACTTCGTGTCGACAAGTCTTACGTTAGTGATTGTCCACTCTTGTATATGCCCGATGATATGGTCAACCTCTTCTGACTCAAAGGTCCCTAGAAGTCCTTCTTCAAAGTGAAATAGTGCTTTGTAAGGTTTTATAATCTTATCGATTTCCCTTTTCTCTGCAATGGACACATCGACTGTTGGAGATTCTTCAATCGTTTCATATTTAGGCGAATACGTCCAAATAGAGAACGTTAGCGTCACACTCAGAATAATGAGTAGCACTAAAATCACTGATTTTACTGGCTCAATGTATTTCAATCCCACTCACCATCCTCTTGAGGTTCAAACGGCAATGTAAAGAAGATTGTTGTACCTTTTCCTTCTTCACTTTCTGCCCATATTTCCCCACCATGTGCTTCTATCATTTCCCTAGCAATTGCCAAACCAAGACCAGTCCCACCCATTGCACGAGACCTAGCTCTGTCAGCCCTGTAGAATCGATCGAAAATCCGATTCACATTTTCCTTAGGTATTCCCATGCCATCATCGGAAATGGAGACTTGAATATGATTTTCATGAATTAAAACAGAGAAACCTACTTCCCCACCGTCTGGGGAATACTTTAATGCATTCGATATAATATTATCAATAACTTGTGTCATTTTGTCAGGGTCAATTTCCACAAAGATTTCTGTAAGTGGTAACATACGCTTGAAATGCACATCTTGAGATTTTGAAAACTCAAATCGTTCAATAATTAGATTAAAGAAGTAGTTGAAATCTACCCATTCTTTATTTAAATCATAATCCCTACTATCCATTCTTGATAACTTCAGCAAGTCATTAACGAGTCTTATCATCCGCTCGGTCTCAGTCTGCGTTACATGAAGGAAGGAGGGAGCTATTTCGGCATCTCGCCAAGCGCCATCAGCCAATGCTTCCAAATAGCTTCGCATCGTCGTTAAAGGTGTACGAAGTTCATGCGATACGTTTGACACAAACTCACGACGTTCCATATCAATTCTTTCCTGCTCAGTATTATCATGCAATACGGCAATAAGTCCATTTACAAAACCGGTTTCCTTCTGAGTAACCGAAAAACTGGCACGTAAAATATAAGAACGTTCTCCAGAACTAAAATCCAGTGTTAATGAATCTTTCATTTGAACAAGATCTTCGAAAGTATATTCCTGTTCTACGCCTAGAATTGAGGAAATTGGACGATTGATCACAGTGTCTTGCGTCATTTTGAGCATGCTTAACGCCGTATCATTAATGAGAATGACACGCCCTTTTCTATCAGCTGAAATGACACCATCCGTCATATTTGCAAGTACGGAAGCTAATTTTCTTCGTTCACCTTCTGTTGTGGCTTGTGATTCTTGAAGGCGATTCGTCAAATGGTTAAAGGCAATCGCAAGCTGCCCCATTTCATCGTTCCCATACACGCGTACCTTTCTAGAAAAGTTCCCTTTCGCCATCGCGTACGCTTGACGTCTCATGTCTGATATTGGTCTGGTCATTGTCTGAGCAATAAAAATCCCTATAATAATTGTTATTGTCAAAGAAACTGCGGTTCCTCCGGCAAGTATTTGATTGATTTCATCCATTTGTTTGAACACTTTTTCAATATTCGATTCGACGTAAAGAGTCCCAATTACCTCTTTCCCTGAGACAATAGGCATCGTTTGAACAAATACACGTGTTCTTGATTTCTGATCTAGCTTAATGTTCTCAGAGGGTGACTCTAATGTAATTGTTCTTCGTATGATATCGTCCATTGACTTTTGTCCAACAATTGACTGGTTATCCAATGACGTTGCAAGAATTAGATAGCGTGAATTGATCACTCGAATTTCATTGATATCTCCTAATGTAAAACCCGATAGCACGGCCTTCAGACTCTCGTCGAGTGTTGGATCTTCTGCTGACCGTTCTTTTATCATTTCTTCTCTCACGCTAAACTCGACTAGGTTCATTCGGTCGACAATCGACGTCGTAAAATTTGTTTTGAGTGTATCTTCAAGCTCCCTTGCAAAGTAAAGACCAATAATTTGCATAGCCATTAAGATTAAAAGAACATAGATCAGTACAAATTTAACGTGGATCGAACGAAAAATACCAACCTTTTGCATAGTTGTTACTCCTGTTCCGGATCACGTAAATAGTAACCAACGCCACGCCTTGTCACAATCCATCCTGGATGACTCGGATTGTCCTCGATTTTTTCACGCAATCTTCTAATTGTTACATCGACCGTACGTACATCTCCGAAGTAATCATATCCCCAAACCGTTTGCAGCAAGTGCTCACGAGTCATGACTTGTCCAATATGTTTGGATAGATAGTGAAGTAGCTCAAACTCTCGATGTGTCAGTTCAATTGTTTTATCTCTTTTCAAAACAAGATACGCATCCGGTTGGATAATCAAATGCCCTACAGTAATATCGTTGGATTCATTTTCCTCTTCTTCAGACGCCGATTTCATATGCCTACGTAGATTTGCTTTAACCCGGGCAATCAACTCGCGTGTTCCAAATGGTTTGGTAACATAATCATCCGCTCCTAATTCCAACCCGAGAACTTTGTCAATCTCCGAATCTTTTGCTGTCAACATAATAATAGGAAAGTCATATTTCTTCCTAACTTCACGACAAACTTCCATTCCATCACGTTTAGGTAGCATAATGTCAAGCAACATTAAGTCTGGTTTTACTTCCTCTACCTTTTCTAACGCTTCTTCACCATCATAAGCACAGTGCACGATAAATCCTTCTTTTTTCAAATTAAATTCCAATATATCAGCAATTGGTTTTTCATCATCTACAACAAGAATTGTTTTATTTTGCATCGTCAAATCCCTACCCTTCAATCCGCATAGCGGTCTCTTATATTCTTTTAACTTTATCACTCTTTTTAAGGATTCGCACGTTCTAACAGGTTCTACCCTATGTATTCCCCAGGAAATACATAAAGGCATAAAAAAAAGACGGTACATATTGCACCGTCTCGAACTTTATCTATTCAACACACTTAATGGATTTATAAGTGCTCCATTTTTCCTAACTTCAAAATGAAGATGGACCCCTGTAGAATGTCCTGTAGAACCCATTACGCCTATCTTAGCGCCTTGAGCGACAGTTTGTCCTACTCGAACATTAATAGACGACATATGGGCGTATAACGTCTCGTACCCGTTGTTATGTGTGATGACAACTCTATTGCCAAAGCCTCCACTATAACCGGCAGATGTTACAACACCATTATCCGATGCTTTAATTGTACGATCAGATGGTCGCGCAATATCAATGCCATTGTGTGATCTACCCCAGCGAGGTCCCATTTTACTAGAAATGTATCCCCCGACTGCTGGCCATGCAAATGCGCCTGTCCCTCTTGAAGGAGTTACTTTCGTTCCAACAACGGTAATTTGAGTTGTCGGTTCCTTTGTTACTTTTTCTTCAAGTATAGATTTACCAACAGTTTCACCATTTTTCTTGCGGATAAGTTCCGTTATTTCTTTCTCGCCATCTGAACCTTCTTGTGTTACTTTATTTTCTCCTTTAAATATGGAGCTATCTTTTTCGGCAATTTTTTCGAACTGTATTGTTTGTATCTTTTTAGTTTCATAGTGAACTTCAACATCCAAAAATGATTGTACTAACGTTACGTTAAATTCATCACCTACTTGAAGGATTGTTTCTTGGGTAATGCCTGGATTTAGTGAAAGTAGTTGCTCAGTTGTCATATTATGAGTACTTGCAATTTTACCGATGTGATCTCCAGCTTGAACCAAATACTGCTTATCTTCAAGAGTTCCTTTACCAAGAAAAGTTATTGCCTCATCAACTGTCAATATATCTGTTGGAGGTGCTTGTCCTTCTACTGGTTCAACTTCTTCGCTAAATAGTATTTCGACTAGACGTGTTTCATTTTCTACTAGTGGGGGTAAAGAGTCAGTAGATGCTTTTTGAGTCTCATATGTTTGGAGCTCTTCTTCGGTCACGCTCTTTAATTTTAATTGACGTAAAACATCATCGTAGTCGGTCATGTTGTTCACATAAAGTACTTGTTCACCACCGATATTCATACCGATTGCTTTCGCTTCAACGACTAGTGATTCTTCAAGTTTCTCTACTACTAGATCGTCATTGTGCCCTGTTGTAAATACACGTTCTGGAATTATCGACAAATCCGTACCTATTGTAAGTGTATAGTCTACATACTCGGTTTTAGCTTCATTTAGTTTTTCTTCTTTTAATTGTTCAAGCGTGGACTCATCTGATAACGCACCAATGTATTCTCCATTCGAATAGACATGGTAGATAGTTAATAGATCCGTATCACTGCTCGCAATACCACTCTTTGTACTAAATCCAACTAGTAAAATTGTAAGAAACAAAACTTTTTGGATTCGTTGATATAAATGTTTCCTAGAGGTAGACTTTATTTGATTTTTCATTTCTATTCGATCTGACATATTTTGAAACTCCTTCCGTCTTCCTAATGAAGAAGACTAACTTAAGGATAATTAAGTATCCGTAAATTTTTCACGCTCCTATAAGTTATCATATCCTTCCCTAACATTGTAGTATTCTAGCCGTTTGTAACATGAATGTATAATAGCATCCATTTACTATCATTTATTCCTATATAATTCCATTATCTTCTTATAAAACTATGAATTGTATCTCTTTCTCTTCTAATACTTCACTATTTTTGAGTGTTTATACATTTTGCATCCTCTTTTTTTGTCTTTTTTGTCATATTGTCGTTTTGCGTCTATTGAATTTCGAGTAATTTCGATACAAAAATGCCTCATTACCCATATTTTTTTGGGTGATGAGGCATTTTTGTTAATAGGCTGGTGCTTCGTGTTGACTCCAGTCAACGTTAACGAACTTATTATACTCTTTTGCAAAAGCAAGTGTTACTGTCCCAGTTGGACCATTACGTTGTTTTGCTATAATAATTTCAATCATATTTTCGTTCTCTGTTTCTTTATCATAATAGTCTTCTCGATATAGGAATGAGACAATGTCCGCATCCTGCTCAATACTTCCAGACTCTCTTAAGTCAGACATCATTGGACGCTTATCCTGTCGTTGCTCTACACCACGAGATAGCTGGGAGAGGGCAATGACTGGAAGTTTAAGTTCCCTAGCAAGTCCTTTTAATGATCGGGAGATTTCAGATACTTCTTGTTGACGGTTATCATTTGATCCGCCACTTCCTTGAATTAACTGTAAGTAATCGATGATAATCATTCCAAGTCCGTGTTCTTGTTGAAGACGTCGACATTTCGAGCGAATTTCATTTACACGAATACCGGAAGAGTCATCTATAAAAATTCCTGCGTGTGAAAGACTTCCCATCGCCATCGTCAATTTACGCCAGTCTTCAGCTTGAAGTGCCCCTGTTCGAAGTACTTGCGCATCTATATTTCCTTCTGCACAAAGCATTCGCATAACAAGTTGTTCCGCCCCCATTTCAAGACTGAATATCGCAACGTTCGTATCTGTCTTAGTTGCCACGTTTTGTGCCACATTCAAAGCAAATGCTGTTTTACCAACAGATGGCCTTGCTGCAACAATTATTAAATCATTTGGTTGGAAACCCGCTGTAATTTTATCAAGGTCTCTAAAGCCAGTTGGCACACCTGTTACGTCACCTTTTTGTGTATGAAGAAGTTCAATATTATCATAAGTTTCTACTAAGACATCTTTAATATGTCTGAAATCGCCAGCATTTTTACGATTGGCAACTTCCATCATCTTCTTTTCAGCTTCAGAAAGAAGGGCTTCGACCTCATCCTCACGCGTATAGCCATCTTCAACAATTGTTGTTGCTACCCGAATAAGGCGTCTTAGAAGAGATTTCTCTTCAACAATCTTTGCATAGTGAATAATATTTGCAGCTGTAGGTACCGAATTGGCTATTTCTGTTAAATATGAAATGCCGCCAACGTCTTCCAATTCCTTTTTAGCTGAAAGTTCTTCAGTGACTGTTACAACGTCAATCGCCTGTCCTTTATCGCTTAGCAAAATCATTGTATTAAAAATCTTTTTATGAGCAGTTCTGTAAAAATCATCTGGAATTAGAACTTCTGCCGCAGTGATTAACGCTAGCGGTTCAAGGAAGATGGCTCCAATAACCGATTGTTCCGCTTCGTTATTATGAGGTGGGACACGATCGATCATCTGACTCATCTCTCCATCTCTCCCTTTACGCTTCCTCTGTTACATGTACTTTAAGTGTTGCAGTTACATCTTGATGAATTTTTATTGGAACATTCGTATAACCTAATGCACGAATTGCATCTGGAAGCTCCATTTTACGTCGATCGACTTTGAGGCCCTCTTTTTTGTTTAACTCATCTGCTATTTGCTTCGTTGTAATCGAACCAAACAAGCGACCACCTTCACCAGATTTAGCTTTCATTTCAACCGTTACTTTTTCAATTAATTCTTTAAGTTGTTTTGCTTCCTCAAGTTCCTCTGCCGCATTTTTTTCAGCACGTTTCTTTTGTCCTTCGAGTTTACTTAAGTTTGCAGGGGTTGCTTCTACAGCCATATTATTTTTCAATAGAAAGTTCTGTGCATATCCAACAGATACTTCCTTCACATCACCTTTGTTACCTTTTCCTTTAACGTCTTTTATAAAAATAACCTTCATTATAAATTTCCCCTCTCCGCCTGTTGTTCTATTATGGATAGTAACATTTCTTCGGCTTCTTTTACAGATTCAACATCTAGCTGACTCGCAGCATTCGTCAAATGACCGCCTCCGCCAAGTTCTTCCATAACAATTTGGACATTTAACTCACCCAGTGAACGTGCACTTATTCCAATTTTTCCATCCCCACGCTCAGCGATGACAAATGCAGCTGATACACCTTTCATCGAAAGTAGTATATCTGCCGTTTGAGCAATGAGCACCGAGTTATTAGGTGTACCCTCATTGCCTTTTGCAATTGCAATTCCATTACCTACCATTTTAACAGTTTCAATTATTTTAGATCGTTCAAGATAGGTTTTAATGTCTTCTTTTAATAAACGTTGAACCAATACCGTATCTGCACCATTCGTTCTAAGGTAAGACGCTGCTTCAAATGTTCGTGCACCTGTGCGAAGCGTGAAGCTTTTTGTGTCTACAATGATACCAGCCAAAAGTGCAGTCGACTCAAGCATTGTCAACTTTTCATGTTTAGGCTGGTATTCTAAGAGCTCTGTGACGAGTTCTGCAGTTGATGACGCATAAGGTTCCATATAAACGAGCATCGTGTTATTAATAAATTCTTCACCACGTCGATGATGATCGATGACAACCACTTTCTCAGTTTTTTCAAGTATCCGTTCATCGATAACCATGCTTGGTTTGTGCGTGTCAACAACAATCACTAAAGATTGTTCAGTCAACATTGAAAGTGCATCGTCGGGTTCTACAAACTGATTATAGAGCTCTGTATCTTGCTTAATTTCATGCATAAGACGGGTTACACTGGCATCTAGTTCATTGTAGTTGATAACAACATGGCCCTCTACATTATTCATTCGCGCCATTTTTCTCACGCCTATTGCTGCGCCTATTGCATCCATATCAGGAAACTTATGTCCCATAATAAAAACCTTATCGCTATCTGATATCAAGTCCTTTAATGCATGCGAAATGACTCTTGCACGGACCCGCGTTCTCTTTTCAACTGGATTTGTTTTACCACCGTAAAACTTCACTTTTCCATCAAATTGTTTAATCGCTACTTGGTCTCCTCCACGTCCTAGGACTAGATCTAGACTGGATTGAGCCAATTCACCTAATTCAATTAATGATGTCGATCCTTTTCCTACACCAATACTTAACGTAAGCGCTGTACCTTGCTTCGTTGTCGTTTCTCGAATGTCATCTAGAATTGAAAATCTTGTCTCCTCTAATTCAGTTAACGTTTCTTCATTAAAGACGGCGAGAAAGCGATCTGAGGCAATTCTTTTTATAAAAATACCATTTTCGATAGCCCATTTATTAACGAGCGATGTTACAAGGGAGTTTAACTGACTTCTTATTTGGTCACCCATTGCCTGCGAGAGCTCGTCGTAATTATCCACCAATATGATGCCGAGAACCGTTCTGTCGGCGTAATAAAGTGTTTCTATCTCCAATTTATCCGTAATATCAAACAAGTAAATTAGTTTTTCCTCTGGTTTATATTCAACTTTAAAGGATCGTTCACCTACGTTTAGTTGAAGAGTATCTGAGCCATCACTTTTTATAATTGAATGAAATTGTTCATTCAAAACTAATAAGTCGGTACCAATCAGTGTCTCTTTTTCAAAAACCTTCAAAACATAAGGGTTTACCCATTCAATAGTGTTCTTTTCATTGATTAGCAAAATACCAATCGGTAACTGTAGAAGTGCTTCTTCACCAACTTTTTTCACCCTATACGATAGCATTTCAATATGTTTTTCTGTCTCAATAAATGTCCGTTCCTCTAGTTGCCATGCAAATCCCATTGCAATGAGAAATAAAAGGAAAAAGACAAATCCAATCCAAAAACTTTCCATAAGTAGCAGTACGCCAGCTATTGCACCCAGAAGCGATAATACAGTCAGTGGGTATCGGATTACCCGTTGCCTAAAAAAAGACGTCATTCTCGTCACCCCCTTTATTTCGCTTTATTCTTACCTATCCATGAACGAACATTAAATCCTACATCAACTAGCCCAAGTAACGTTGTTATAGGACTTAGCATGACTGCCAAAATTGTTGATACGATTGTTAACCATTTTGGTAATTTTGATTCTTTCATAAAAAAATGAATTAATGAAATACCTTGTAAGAGAAATAAAAAACGTATGAGAATCATTGCATTCGTATAAATAACGTATGCCTGTGTTCCTTGTTCTATTTCTAAGAAGAATCCTGCCAATAGAACAATTAAATAGTACCACACCATAATAACTGGTAATTTCATTTTATAAAATGGTGGAAATTTTTGTACCGGATGTCCAAGTCTTTTTACGATTGTTAAGTTTAACGTTACATAAATATATGCCAAACTAAACATGCCAATAATAAAGGTCGATGGAATCGACGTTTCATAAAATGATATCGAAGCATTCATTTGCTCCGTAAAATTTTCTGGTAATTCTCCAAACTTTACCAATAGCGAGGTGACTAGATCCTGAGAATCCCATAACCCCTGCATGACAATATCTATAATATTAATTTTTAGGAATAAAATAGTGGCCAGATAAATTAGGATCGTTGTTGTAACAAATGTTAGTCCGGTAGCCATGAACGTATATAATTTTGTTTTTCTTGATTGTACCGTATCTCCAATAATGAACCCAACGAGCCCAAAGACAAACGTGTATGGAACACTAAATATGCCCAAAATTAACAGTGACATAAAAATTCCGGTCGCCGTCACAAAGAACGATGAAGTTCGATCAAATTTAAGCCTAAAAAGAATAATCGGTAGTGGAATAAAAAACAATGTAAGCATTCCAATAACTGGGATGAGTATGGTAATTGTTGTTAAAAGAAAAAACAACGCGATCATCATCGCTCCGTGTACAATTTTCCCCGTAGTTTCATGTTGCATAATAGTAATTCCTCCGGTTATTCATTCGATATGTATCTCCTGATTTTTAATGAAAGGATTCTATGGAGACATAGTAGTTACGAACTTCAATTGTATCACGATTGAAGTTTATAAACCAAAAAAGAACATACGTCTTCATCTCTTTATTAAAAAAAAGGACTGCCTTGTTTCCAGGTATCTGGTTACAGGGCAGTCAGTGTTTGTATAATTATCTTTCTTCCGAACTGAATGGAAGAAGTGCCATAATGCGTGAGCGTTTAATTGCAAGTGTCAGTTTACGCTGATACTTTGCACTTGTACCCGTTACACGACGAGGCAAGATTTTACCTCTCTCAGAAACGAATTTCTTAAGTAGGTCAGTATCTTTATAGTCGATATGTGTAATGTTGTTTGAGTTGAAATAACAGACTTTACGGCGTCTTTTACCTCCACGACGTGGTGCCATATTGCTTTACCTCCTTCGTATTTATAATGGAAGGTACATGGATGATCAGAATGGTAGATCGTCGTCCGATACAGTTACCGGACCTCCGCCAGTCGAAAATGGATCATCGTCTGTCCTTGTATAATTTTGCTGATTTGGTTGGTAATTCGATTGTTGATTCGGTTGCTGCTGGTACTGTTGTGGAGCTTCTTGATTAGATGGTGATGCTCCATATCCAGCGCCCGATGCTGCTCCAGACCTTTCAGATGTTGCACTGCGAGGCTCTAGGAATTGTACGCTATCCGCCACAACTTCCGTCATGAATACGCGGTTACCATCCTTACCATCGAAGCTACTTGTTTGAATACGTCCTTCGACTCCAGTAAGGCTACCTTTCCTTAAAAAGTTCGCCGTGTTCTCTGCCTGTTTTCTCCATGTTACGCAATTGACAAAGTCTGCCTCACGCTGACCTTGTTGATTAGAAAATGGTCTATTCACAGCTAATGTGAACCGCGTAACCGCGACACCGCCTTGCGTATACTTGAGTTCAGGGTCTTTCGTCAGACGGCCAACTAAAACGACACGATTTATCATCAGAATTCAACCTCCCTCATCATCTTGTAGGATTATCCAGTTACGTTAATGAATTTATAGATTAAGCATCTAAACGAATTACCATATGACGAATGATATTTTCGTTAATGTTTGCAAGACGTGTAAACTCATCAAGTGCTGCTGTAGGAGCATTTGCAGTTACGAGTTGGTAAAAACCTTCACGTAAATCGTCAATTTCATAAGCTAGACGGCGTTTGCCCCACTCTTTCGACTCGATGATTTCCGCACCTTTAGAAGTTATTGCTTCGTCAAAGCGTTCGATCAAAGCTTTTTTAGCTTCGTCTTCCACTGTTGGGCGAATAATGTACATGATTTCATATTTATTCATCTTTAGTCACCTCCTTATGGACTTTGGCCTACTGTTGCCAGCGGGCAAGGAGCAAGTAATGTTATTACTCACATCAATACATTCTATCACAGTTCTTTATTGCTTTCAACTATTTTTTCCGATACCTTAGATACAGAGGTGATAACTATGAATGAATTTCCTAAACCAAATTTAACAATTGAACTAGACTTACCTGATGTTGCTCGAAAAAGCCTTTACCTGACGGGATTAGCGTTTATCGTTTTACTAGTTGTATCTTTTATTTTAGGGAATCCATTTCGTATCGACTGGAGTTTTCTTTCACTCATTCAACTTACTCTTGGCTATGTGGTACTAATTGCATTGCATGAATTCTTTCATCTTTTTGGATTTCGTGTATTTGCACACGTCCCATGGAAAAGAATGGAAGTCGGTCTGAATTTGAAACTTGGGATTGCCTATGCAACTACTGATAAATTAATGGCCAATCAAGATATACGAAAAGCTCTGCTTCTTCCTTTTTGGATGACAGGCATCCTACCTGCAATCGTTGGTCTATATTTAGGAAGTGGCGTTCTTCTCATTCTAGCTGCCTTACTCATTGGCGGTGCAGCAGGCGATTTTGTAATGTACAAAGAATTAAAAAAGGTACCTGGAGATTGGTTAATAAAAGATGATCCAAAATTACCTAAGTTGTATATATACTCCCCCGATAAAGTAGAAAAAGCTCCACAACCTTTTACTAATTACTAGTAGAAGATTGTGGAGCTTTATTTATTATTAAACGTTAAAACGGAATAGGATAACATCGCCATCTTTAACGACGTATTCTTTACCTTCTTGACGTACTTTTCCGCTTTCCTTTGCAGCAGTCATAGAACCCGCTTCTACTAAATCATCATAACTTACTGTTTCTGCGCGAATAAATCCTCTTTCAAAATCCGTATGAATGATTGCGGCACACTTTGGCGCTTTCATCCCTTTACGGAATGTCCATGCACGAACTTCTTGAACTCCCGCTGTAAAATACGTAGCATAGCCAAGTAATGAGTAAGTAGCTTTGATAAGTAAATCGAGACCCGACTCTTTAATGCCAAGCTCTTCAAGGAACATTGCTTTATCTTCATCATCAAGCTCTGCCATTTCTTCTTCAATCCTTGCACAAACAACAATAACTTCAGCATTATCTTGTTTTGCAAATTCACGTACTCGGTTCACGTACTCATTGCTTTCGGTATCTGCAATTTCATCCTCAGCTACGTTCGCTACATAAAGCATCGGTTTAATTGTTAGTAAATGCATACCCTTAATCACTTCTAGCTCATCTTCAGACAATTCAACAGAACGTGCCGGCAATTCATTTTCAAATGCCTCTTTAAGCTTTGTTAAAATAGGTGCTTCTACAACTGCATCCGGATCTTTTTGTCTCAACATTTTTGTCACACGGTCTAAACGCTTTTCCACACTTTCCATATCTGCAAGAATCAATTCTAGGTTAATGACTTCGATGTCGTTAATCGGATCAATTTTCCCTGCAACATGCGTGATGTTTTCATCTACAAAACATCTAACTACTTGACAGATTGCATCCACTTCACGGATGTGGGATAGAAACTTATTTCCAAGCCCCTCTCCTTTACTGGCTCCTTCAACAATTCCAGCGATGTCAGTAAACTCAAACGCTGTTGGCACTGTTTTCTTTGGAGTAACAAGCTCTGTTAACTTATCCAGTCGTTCATCAGGAACCTCAACAATTCCAACGTTTGGATCAATTGTACAGAATGGATAGTTTGCCGCTTCTGCCCCGGCTTTTGTAATTGCGTTAAATAACGTCGATTTTCCTACGTTAGGAAGTCCAACAATACCTGCTGTTAAAGACATGTATTCCACTACCTTTCATCTATATAAAACATATTATCTATTTTCACGCTATTTTATAAATACTTTACAACTCTCTCATTATAGGGAGATTTGATCGAGATGTCCATTTATTCCTCAGTTGGCTCAGCTTTCACTAGAACCCTTTTCATCTTTTTGGTAAATTGGTTGCGTGGAATCATTACGCTATGCCCACACCCTTCGCACTTAATACGTATATCAGCACCCATGCGAATAATTTTCCAAGCATTCGTTCCGCATGGATGTTGTTTTTTCATTTCAACAACATCATTTAAATCATACTCTTTATCATTCACAGTTTTACCCCTCTTCTTTTCCTTGATACGTAACTATTTTTGGATATGGAATTTCAATATCATTCGCATCTAAAAATACTTTCACATCTTTACGGAACTTTCTAGCAAATGCCCATTGCATCACTGGCTGTGTTTCTGCAGTGACACGGAACACTACTTGAGACGCCTCCAAGCCTTGTACACCGATTAATGTTGGAGGTGCAAGAAGTTCTTCATAACCTTCAGTTAGGGTTGTTAAAAACTCTTTCAGGAGTCTTTCCGCACGTACTATGTCAGCTTCGTACGCAATTCCTATATCTACAATAGCTAACGAATTATTTATAGAGTAATTTATTACCTCAGATATATTTCCATTTGGAATAATATAAATTTCTCCTCCGTAAGCACTTATCTTTGTCGTTCGAAGTCCTATTTCCTCGACCGTGCCTAACGCAGTTCCTATTTGAACATAATCACCGACTGAGAACTGATCTTCAAATACAATAAAGAATCCTGAAATAATATCCTTCACTAAACTTTGTGCACCAAATCCAACGGCAAGTCCCAACACACCTGCTCCAGCAAGTATACCCGCAACTTTAATCCCTACGACATCTAACACTGCTATAATTGCTGCAAAATAGATAATATAGGAGAGAGCATTCTCTAACAACTTCACCAATGTTTTCTCTCGTCTTTCAGTTGGACGTAAACTAGACTTCAATTTCATCGAAAAAACTCTTCTTATAATTCTTTTCCCAATAGCAATCGTAACGGCAGCAACTACAATAATTAAAAGGACTTTTAGTATGCCTGTCCCCATATTTATCCACGTTTCCGGATTCATTACTAGTTCCTCTAGTTTGACTATTACCTCTTCAAAATCACTTACTTTTTCCTTACTTGTGGTTGCTGTCATTCTTCTCCGCCTTTCGTATAAATAGTAGTTCCCGAGCATATACTTCATAGTAAAAAGAAATGGAGTTTTGTCATGCGTGCGATTAGCCCACTATCTTATGATTACCGTGTTCATTACAATGAAACAGGTGCGGTTTGGAGATTGAGCAACTTATTTTTAGAACATATACCGTTTTCTTCATCCGATCTTGTTTTCTTCTGTATCGGGACGGATCGTTCCACAGGCGACTCTCTTGGGCCTCTTACTGGATCTCGTTTAACGGAAGCTCAATCTTTCCCCTATCCTGTAATTGGAACACTGAAAGATCCATTACATGCCTTAAATTTACAACAAAAAATTGATGAAACAAAAGCTACCAATCCTTCTGCATATATTGTAGCAATCGATGCGTGTCTTGGTAAAGGAAGTTCAATTGGGCAATTGCTTTTTCATAGTGGTCCCATCCAACCTGGTAAAGCTGTAGGTAAAGACTTACCCTCGGTTGGTAATGTTGCCATTAAAGGTATTGTCAATATCGCCGGCTTTATGGAACACGCAGTTCTGCAAAGCACAAGACTACACTTACCATTTGAAATGAGTCGTACCCTTTCTCGTGCACTTCAACTTGCGCATGGACGAGCCAATCAAAACGAGTAAACAAGTACCACTATAATTCCAACAACGAGGATACCCGGAATTAGGTTCGCTACGCGAATTTTAGTGACGCCAATCAAATTCAATCCGATTGCTACGATCATTAATCCGCCAGTAGCGGTCATTTCACTTATGAAAAATGACAACAGTTCCGCTGGTACAAATCGACTAATTTGAGTTGCAAAAATCGTTATTATTGATTGATACAAAAAAACTGGAATTGCAGAAAAGATTACACCTATTCCTAATGTTGAACTAAGTATGATTGCTGTAAAGCCATCAATGATACCTTTCATAATTAAAACATCATGATCATTTCTGAGTCCACTATCAATTGCCCCTATTATAGCCATTGAACCAACAACAAATATAAGTGTTGCGGTTACAAAGCCTTGGGCAATTCCTGCTCCGCCATTTCGAGCGGGTAACTTCTTTTCAATCCATAGTCCAAGTTGATTTATTTTTGTATCTAAATCCATCCATTCTCCAAGAACTGCACCTAGAACTATACTAATAATTACTATTAGTATTTGTGTGCTTTCGAATGTCATTTGAATTCCAATGACGGTTACTGCTAATGCAATACCATACATGACAGTTTCCTTCATACGTTCTGGTATGCTATGTAAAAAACGGCCCAACAAAGCCCCTACGATTATCAAGATCGTATTTATAAGTGTTCCAAGTATAATCAATTAATCACTTCCGCCTGTTAAAAGTAATACCTATTTTACCGTTTGGCAAAATAGGTATTGGTTTACTCTTTCAATAATTCAAGAATGCGTTCTAAATCTTCTTCTGAGAAAAAATCGATTTCTATTTTCCCTTTATTCTTTTTCTTTGTAATTGTCACACTTGTTCCGAAATAGTCACGTAAATTAGATTCATGTTCTACAAGGAAAATATCTTTCTTTTTTTCCTTCTTTGTTTCACGTGGAACATTCTCGTTTAAATCCTGTACTAATTTTTCAAGTTGCCTAACATTGAGCCCTTCTTTTAAAACCCGTTCTGCAACAAGGGGTATTTGCTCTTTCTTTTGAAGACCAAGCAAAGTACGTCCATGTCCCATTGACAACTTCCCCTCAGTTATTTGTTTGCGTATCTTTTCAGGCAATGTTAGTAAACGTACATGGTTTGCTATGTGCGATCTACTTTTACCTAATCGAAATGCAAGTTGTTCTTGGGTTAGTTTGAGGTTTTCTATAAGGTTTTGATAAGCTTCTGCTTCTTCAATAGGTGTTAAATCTTCTCTTTGTAGATTTTCAAGAATTGCAAACTCCATTGACTCTTCATCCGTGAGATTGCGAACGACTGCTGGTAATTCTTTGAGTCCCGCCATTTTTGCTGCACGGAATCGTCTTTCTCCAACGACTATTTCATAGGACAAGCCTTTTTTCCTTAAAATAATTGGTTGAATAATTCCGTGCTCTTTAACTGAATTACTTAATTCTTCAATTGCTTCTTCGTCAAAAATCTTTCTTGGTTGATAGGGATTTACTTTTATACTTTTTAAGTTTATGTGTTCTACAGTTTCCGCTTTTGTAAGTGACTCACCAGGAAATAAAGCATTTACTCCTTTTCCAAGACCTTTAGCCATTATGCACCACTTCCTTTGCCAACTCTAAATATACTTCCGCACCGCGTGAACGTGGATCATAAATGATGATTGGTTCCCCGTGACTTGGTGCTTCACTCAATCGAACGTTCCTCGGAATAATTGTTCGATACACCTTATCTTGAAAGTACTTTTTAACTTCCTCAATTACTTGTATACCTAAATTTGTTCGTGCGTCAAACATCGTTAATAGTACGCCATCAATCATTAAGTTTTCATTTAAATGTTTTTGGACAAGACGTATTGTACTCAATAACTGGCTTAGTCCTTCTAATGCATAATACTCACATTGAACCGGTATTAAAATTGCATCTGAGGCGGTTAATGCATTGATTGTGAGCAACCCAAGGGATGGCGGACAATCTATAATTATATAATCATATAATTCAGTCGCATCTTGAATCGCACGTTTCATTCGAACTTCTCGAGAAATAGTTGAGACAAGCTCAATTTCCGCACCAGCCAACGAAATAGTTGCTGGTATAATGTCAAGGTTCTCCATTTTTGTGGATAGAATCACATTTTTTATATCAACATCATCAATTAATACATTATAAATACAATTTTGAACGTCGCCCTTATTAATCCCTACCCCACTAGTTGCATTTCCTTGTGGATCTGTATCAATTAAAAGAACTTTTTTGCCTATATGCGCAAGGCAAGCACTTAAATTTACAGATGTTGTTGTTTTTCCAACGCCACCCTTCTGGTTGGCAATCGCTATGGTTCTTCCCACGCTTGCACCTGCTTTCCCGCTTTTAATAAACTCTTTTATTTCATAAAAAATCAGTGAAACTATAAATAGTTCGTAGGATTATAACAAACTTACTGTTGGTACTATTTTAACAAACTTAGCGCTAGAAATGGAAGTTTTAGCACAGAAAAAAACTCTTGCTATTATTTGAGCAAGAGTTTCCTTACTTTTTCTTAGGAATTCTCACTGTAATTGTGTAAAACTCTTCAGAATCCTCTTCTTCTGTATCTAATTCAATTCCACTTTTTGAAACCAGTACTAAAGATTGACGGATTGTATTTACTGCAATTCGAACATCTCGACTAACTGACTTTCTTTTAGGGGCTTGCTTTTTCTTCACATTGTCTTTAGGTGCTAAAACTTCTTGAATCTTTTTTTCCAATTGTTTAACATTTAGCTGTTCCTCAATTGTTTCATTAAAGACAAGCATCTGTAGCTCTGGGTCTTTTATTGAAATCAAAGCCCTAGCATGTCTTTCCGATAACTCTTTTGTTAAAATTGCTTGCTTGATTTCATTAGGTAGTTTCAACAACCTAAGTTTATTTGCTATTGTTGATTGACCTTTTCCCAATCTTTGAGCTAATGCTTCTTGCGTTAGAGAATGAAGTTCAAGCAACTTTTCATAAGCGTATGCTTCTTCAATTGCGGTTAGTTCCTCACGTTGTAAGTTCTCAATAAGGGCAATAGACGCAGTTTCTTTATCATCTAGATTGCGAACAATAGCCGGAACTTCAGACCATCCAAGTAGCTTCATCGCTCGGTATCTTCGCTCCCCAGCAATAATCTCGTATTGGTCCTCTTCAATTTTCCTAATAACTATTGGCTGTATTACTCCATGTGTATGAATAGTTCTTGCTAATTCCTCAATCTTCTCCTCAGAAAAGACAGATCTTGGTTGATATTTATTAGGTTTTATCAACGTAATATCAATTTGTTCAATCTGTTCGTGAATGACTTCCTGAGCTAATTCTTGAACCACTTCGGTATCTTCATCTTTTTCACCATTACCAAAGAATCGTGCAAAAGGACTTTTCAATCTTGGCACCACCTTTTCAGAACTACTTCCTCATTCAATTGTACCGAATTTAAATCCATCCCTTTACAATTGATTCGTCACAAGTATATTTAATCCTTTAAATCATTGTTCCACGTGAAACATAATTGTTTAGTTTGTGTTTTTAGATTAGTTCGTCTTATCAACTTATAGGTGACTTATTAGGAACACCTGGTTTTCTTGGATACTTTTTCGAGGTGTTTTTAAACTTACTAAAAACAAAAATATTACGTTCACTATTCTCTTCAGGTAATTTAAATGAATACTCATTTGTTAGAGTTGCTCCTAAAATAGATAATGCCTTTTTGGCATCAGACAATTCATCTTCTCCTGCTGCACCCTTCATTGAAATGAATATTCCATCTTTTTTTACAAGTGGGATGCAAAGCTCTGATAAAACGGACAATCGGGCAACTGCGCGTGCAGTAACCATATCAAATTTTTCTCGATATTTGGGGTTTTGACCAAAATCCTCTGCTCTTGCATGAACAAAGTGGACATCCTCTAACTTCAATTCATTAGCTAAATGATCAAGAAAACCAATTCTTTTATTTAGTGAATCTACAATCGTAACTTCAAGATTTGGAAAACATATTTTGAGTGGAATACTTGGAAACCCTGCACCTGCACCTACATCACAAAGTGTTTGATTTTTACTGAAATCGATATGAAAAGCCGCCGATATTGAATCATAGAAATGTTTTAAATAGACAGCTGACTTTTCGGTAATTGCAGTTAGATTCATTTTATCATTCCACTCAACTAGCTGTTCATAGTAGATATTAAACTGAGAAAGTTGAGTAGTACTTAATTCAATACCATGCTCTTTTAGTGCTTGGTAGAATTGCTCTTCGTTCATTACTTCTCCTCCAGTACTTTAGAAAAAAGAATCAATATATAAATTCTTATGATTTAGCTAAGACTACTTACACGGATACTTTTGCAATTCTTCCTTGTTCAATATAAACAAGTAGTATTGATATATCTGCTGGATTGACTCCTGGCATACGCGATGCCTGAGCAATTGATAGTGGCCTTACCTTTTTCAAGGTCACTTTAGCTTCTGTAGCAATACCAGAAATTGCATCATAATCAATATTCTCAGGAATCTTTTTAAGCTCCATTTTTTTCATACGATCAACTTGTTGCATTGATTTTTCTATATATCCTTCATACTTAATAAATATCTCAACTTGTTCTTGAACATCTTCAGTAAGTCTAACTTCTGGAGGTATAATACGCTCGATTTGTTGATAATTAATTTCTGGACGTTTTAATAGGTTCGCTGCCTTCATCGGCTCTTTAAGTTCAGACCCTTTAGTTTCACGCATTATTTCATGTACGTGCTCTTCTGGTTTAATCGTCACTTTTCGGAGTCTTACAATTTCATCTTCAATTTGCTTTTTCTTTTCCATATGTTTAGCATAGCGTTCTTCTTGAATAAGTCCATTTTCATATCCAATTTCTGTAAGTCTCATGTCTGCATTATCATGTCGAAGTAGCAAACGATACTCCGCTCGTGAAGTAAGCAAACGATAAGGCTCATTGGTTCCTTTTGTTACTAGGTCGTCTATTAGTACGCCAATATAAGCATCTGCTCGCCCAAGAATGAGTTCATCATGACCCAGCGCTCGCGCAGCTGCATTAATACCCGCCATTAGACCTTGTGCCGCCGCCTCTTCATAACCTGACGTTCCGTTAAGTTGACCTGCAGTATAAAGGTTTTTGATTTTTTTAGTTTCAAGTGTTGGTTTCAATTGTGTTGAAACCATTGAATCATATTCAATTGCATAACCTGCACGCATCATTTCTGCATTTTCGAGTCCAGGTACACTTTCGATAAGCTGCCTTTGAACAGATTCCGGCAAACTCGTCGACAAGCCTTGAACGTAAACTTCTTTTGTATTTCTACCTTCTGGCTCTAGGAAGATTTGGTGACGTGATTTGTCATTGAAGCGAACAATTTTATCTTCAATAGATGGACAATAACTAGGTGACGCACTTTTAATTTCGCCCGAATACATCGGTGATAAATGAAGGTTTTCATTGATGAGCTCATGAGTTCTTGGTGATGTATACGTTAACCAACAAGGTAATTGATCCATAATGAATTCCGTGGTTTCATAACTGAATGCACGTGGAACTTCATCTCCAGGTTGGATTTCTGTTTGGCTATAATCAATTGTTTTGCTATTAATACGAGGAGGCGTTCCAGTTTTAAATCGGACAATATCAAAACCAAGCTCATGTAAATTTTCAGCTAGTGGAATTGACGGCATCTGGTTGTTTGGACCACTTGAATACCTAATATCTCCAATAACGATTTCTCCACGTAAAAAAGTACCCGTTGTAATGATCACTGTCTTTGCAAGATATACTGCGCCAATCTGTGTGACAACACCTTTTACTTCGTTATCTTCCACAATCAACTTTTCAACTGCTGCTTGACGGAGTGTGATATTTTCTGTGTCTTCTAATAATTTTTTCATTTCCTGTTGATACAGTACTTTGTCCAATTGTGCACGAAGTGCCCGTACTGCTGGACCTTTCCCTGTATTTAACATGCGCATTTGGATATGTGTTTTATCTATTACTTTCCCCATTGCGCCACCCAAAGCATCGATTTCTCTTACTACGATCCCTTTTGCAGGTCCACCAATCGATGGATTACATGGCATAAAAGCAACCATATCTATATTTAATGTTAGAACTAACGTAGATGCACCTTTACGAGCGGCCGCCAATCCAGCTTCGACGCCGGCATGACCGGCTCCGATAACGATACAATCGAACGTGCCTGCTTCAAATTTTGGCATGTTCTTCAATCCTTCTTTCTATTTGATGCTCAAAATATCAGGGCTACTAAGGTCAGATTACAAACTTAATATGTTGCCCTACTTTTGAACAATTTTTTATTTTCCAAGACAGAAACGTGAAAACAATTCATTTATTAAACTTTCTTGTACGGTATCCCCAATGATTTCACCAAGGAGTTCCCATGTTCTAGTTACGTCAATTTGAATCATATCAATAGGGATTCCTGACTCTGCTGCATCAAGTGCTTCTTCAATAGTTGCACTTGCTTGATGGAGCAAAGCAATATGCCTTGCGTTTGAGACATAAGTCAAGTCTTCTGATTCAATGGTTCCTTCGAAAAAGAGTCCCGCAATCGCTTCTTCAAGTTTTTCGATTCCTTCATCCTCAAGAAGTGATGTCGTAACAACTTTAGCATTGTTCGTTAGCTTGTTCACTTTAGCCAAGTCGATTTTCTGTGGAAGGTCGGTTTTGTTAACTACTAGTATCAAGTCCATTCCTTCTACAGCTTTAAATAATTGTTCGTCTTCGACTGAAAGTTCTTCCCCGTTATTTAAAACAAGTAGAATCAAATCTGCCTTTTTTAAAACTTGACGAGACCGTTCAACACCAATTCGCTCAACGATATCTTCAGTTTCTCGAATCCCTGCAGTGTCAACTAGTCGAAGTGGTACACCGCGAATATTGACGTATTCCTCTATTATATCACGTGTTGTTCCCGCAATATCGGTCACAATTGCTTTATTTTCTTGAACGAGGCTATTTAGTAACGAAGATTTCCCTACGTTTGGTCTTCCTACAATGACTGTAGAAAGTCCTTCGCGCAAAATTTTACCTTGTGCGGAAGTTTGAAGCAATTTATCAATTTCTTCTTTTACCCAAGTGCATTTCTCTATCATAAATGGAAGTGTTTTCTCTTCAACTTCATCATATTCAGGATAATCAATTTTCACTTCAACTTCAGCCAGCGTATCAACAAGAGCCATTCTTAACTCCTTAACCAATCTTGAAAGTTTTCCTTCCATTTGGTTAAGCGCTATGTTCATGGCTCGATCTGTCTTGGCACGAATCAGATCCATGACTGCCTCAGATTGTGATAAATCGATTCTTCCGTTTAAAAATGCGCGTTTCGTAAACTCTCCTGGTTCTGCCAAACGAGCACCTTCCCGAAGAACTAAACCAAGCACCCTATTAACGGCGACAATTCCACCGTGGCAATTTATTTCAACAACGTCTTCACGGGTGAATGTTTTAGGTGCATTCATAAGTGATAACATGACTTCTTCCACAACTTCTTTGGTTTTTGGATCTACTAGATGACCGTAGTGAATCGTATGTGACTTTTCATTAAATAAGCTTTTACCATTCACTGAACGGAAAACTTTATCTGCTATTTGTACCGCTTCATCTCCACTCAAACGGACGATTGCAATTGCTCCCTCTCCCATAGGAGTTGAAATGGCGGCTATAGTATCAAAGTGCAAAATTTCACTCCTCAGCTTTAGTTATTCACATGTGGGTAACGTGTTTCGGACATGACTATCTAACATTATATATTATCACAAATGAAGGGTATCTCAAAGTACAAGAACTGAAATATTGTGGATAATTCCTTATCGTACAACTCATGATATTAAGTAATACATGATCCAACTGCTCTTAGTCCTTATTTGTTTAGACAAAAAAATCCGCTAAAGAAGTGCTACTTCTTTAACGGATTTTTTATTTCTTATCGAATTGGTTCAATCGTTAAAAACCTATACGGTTCATTTCCTTCTGAATAGGTTTCGATATCAAGACGAATTGATAAAGCGTTATGAATTACTTTTCTTTCATAAGATGGCATTGGTTCCAGTTGTACTTTTCGACCTGTACGTACAGCCTTATCTGCCATTCGATCTGCTAATTGCTCCAAAGCCTCTACTCTACGGTCCCGGTAGTCTCCTACATCGATTCGAACAACTTTGAACTGGCTTGAATATTTATTGGTAACCAGTTGAGCTAACTGTTGCAATGCATTAAGCGTTTGACCCCTTTTACCAATTAAAAGTGCAGCTTTTTCACTTTCAAGTTGAAAAGTTACATACTTACCTTCAATTTTATGTGTAACTTCAAAATCATTAATACCCATATTAATAGCAATCTGTTGCAAATAATTTTCAGTTTCCTTAATTGCATCCTTATCTGAAGATTCCTTCTCGCTAGATTCCTCATTTTGAATAGCCGGTATGATTGTTTCCTCTGGACTAAGGTTTTTGACCTCTTTAATAGAAGGTGATTGAATTACTTCTTTGACGGTCACGGTTACTTCAGCTTCTTTTGCACCGAAACCGAGAAATCCTTTTTTCCCTTTATCGATCACTTCGACTTCTACTTCGTCACGCGTTACGCCGAGTGTTGCTAATGCTGCTGAAATTGCCTCCTCAACGTTGGCTCCCTTTCGCGTCATCTTTTTCATTTTCTTTTCCCTCCTACTTTTACAGTTGCAGGTGCCACTTCCTTTTTCTGAAATGGCTTATAAATGAATATATTTTGAATGACCGAGATAATGTTACCGATAACCCAATAAAGTGCTAGTGCAGCTGGCAAGAACGTACCGAAGCCCATGATCATAAATGGCATAATATACATCATGATTTTCATCTGCGGATTATCCATCGCCGGTCCTGTACGAAGGACAACAAATTGCATAAGTCCCGCTAGAATTGCAAGCGAAATACTCGGTACTCCAAGTTCAAACCACATGAACGTTCCAATATCGTAGGTTGCATTCATTCGGCTAATGGCATGATACAAACCAATAATAATTGGCATTTGTATAATGACTGGTAAACAACCAGCGGCCGGATTAACCTTTCGCTCGGACATTACTTTTTGCATTTCTTCACGGTACTTTTGTTGTGTGACAGCATCTTTTGATTTGTACTTCTCTTTTAGTTCTTTCAATTCAGGTTGAATTGCTTGCATTTGCTTCGAACTTTTAGCTTGTTTCACCATCAGTGGTAGTAAAACGAGTCGAATGATAATCGTCACAGCTACAATTCCATAACCATATGTTCCGAGTAGTTCTTGGAAAAGGTTAATTAGTGAAACAATTGGCCATACAACATATTCATTCCAAAAACCCGTGCTATCAATTGTTATCGGATCTCTAAATTCTGAACAGCCTGCAAGAAAAACCGATAATGCAGTCAACATCAGAACTAATATAAGTTTCTTTTTCAAATTGGTTCCCCCAAGTCATCTCTTTTTCTACTACTAAAAACATCTTTATCTACAAATTCATTTTATCAGTTTCAAAAGAAGCATTCTACTTAATATTCTTCTTTAGCACTCGAGCGATTCTCAATATATGCTGAAGACTCTTTTTGCTTTCATGAAAATCAATTTTGGCCGCCTGATGTCTGGCGATAATAACATAGTCCATATCATTTTTCAGTTCATCTTTTAATTCTAAAAAAGCTTGTCTTAGATATCGTTTAATCCGATTTCTTGTGACAGCATTCCCTATTTTTTTACTGACAGAAAGACCAATCCTAAATTCTTCTTGTCCCTTCTTATTATAACAGTAGACAACAAATTGACGATTCGCAAATGACTTTCCATTTTTGAATACGCGTTGAAACTCTTCATTCTTTTTAATTCGTTGGCGTTTGTTCATATCATACACCTGCTTTTATTAATAAGATTGTCTAAATAAAAGAAAAAAAAGACCACTGATTGTCAGTGGCCTTATGCTGAAAGTTTTTTTCTTCCTTTGAGCCTACGAGCTGCTAGA
This sequence comes from Sporosarcina sp. CAU 1771, assembly GCF_054482775.1. Lineage (NCBI taxonomy): Bacteria > Bacillati > Bacillota > Bacilli > Caryophanales > Caryophanaceae > Sporosarcina > Sporosarcina sp. CAU 1771. The sequence continues at coordinate 38,771 of NZ_JBTLRN010000024.1, forward strand.
ATTCTGCGCCCGCTTTTCGTGCTCATTCTTGCACGGAAGCCGTGAACTTTACTACGTTTACGTGTATTTGGTTGGAATGTACGTTTCATCTGGTAAGACACCTCCTGAATAGATTGCCGATTAATTGCCTGACAGTCTTGAATAGTATAGCCGTTTTTCGATCTATTTGTCAACCTTTTTGTTGAAACAGCTTTCCTGCTACAACGGTTTACTTCTAATTTGAATTACTTCCTTCCATAAAAGTTATCCACATACCCAAATATTTACTGAGGAGTAATTCGTTCACACATTTTTTTATTTTTTTTAATCCACAGGGCTTATCTACATGTTTTTCACATAATAAGCCCTGTGGATAAAGGTTTATCCTTATTCTTGCTGCATTGTGGATAAGGTATTAAACACCTTGTAATCAGTGGGACTCCCTGTTACAATTAAGAAGGATTTGTTGTGCATACAATTATATAGTAAATATCTTATCCACAATTGTTAATACATTGTGGATAATTTTTTCCCCGCTTTTGCATAAGTTTTATCCACACGTATTTTAATTGTGTATAATATATATCTTCATGCATTTTATTTTTTCTGTAAAGGAGGCACGGTATTGGAACACTTAGAAGAATTATGGGTAGAAGTATTAGCAAAAATTGAACAAAAAATTTCTAGACCTAGTTTTGAAACTTGGCTAAAATCGACGAAATTAATTTCGTATGGTAATGAAAATGTAACTATTGCTGCACCCAATTCATTTGCAAAAGATTGGTTAGAAATTCATTATGTACATTTAATTACAGGAATATTATCCGAATTAACCGGCGAAGATCGACTCATCCATTTTGTCATACCAAAAAATGTAGATGAAAATGATTTTATGCTTCCGAAACCCATTGTTAAACCACCTGAACGCGAAGAAGTTCCTACTACAATGGTATCAGGCATGCTAAATCCTAAATATACGTTCGATACATTCGTTATCGGTTCCGGAAATCGTTTTGCACATGCAGCATCACTCGCTGTAGCAGAAGCACCAGCAAAAGCCTATAACCCTTTATTTATTTATGGGGGTGTTGGATTAGGTAAAACTCACTTAATGCATGCAATTGGTCATTATGTTATGGACCAAAATCCGAATGCTAAAGTTGTCTATTTAACATCTGAGAAGTTTACAAATGAATTCATCAATTCCATTCGTGATAACAAAGCCGTTGAATTTCGAAATAGATATCGTAATGTTGACGTGCTTCTTATAGATGATATTCAATTTCTTGCCGGGAAAGAACAAACCCAAGAGGAATTTTTTCACACGTTTAATACGCTGCATGAGGAATCTAAACAAATTGTTATTTCAAGCGATCGACCGCCAAAAGAGATTCCTACACTTGAGGATAGGCTTAGATCACGGTTTGAATGGGGACTAATTACAGATATCACACCACCTGACTTGGAAACAAGAATCGCCATTTTACGCAAAAAAGCGAAGGCAGATGGTCTTCTTGATATCCCTAATGAAGTAATGATGTATATAGCTAATCAAATTGATACAAATATCCGTGAATTAGAAGGGGCACTTATACGTGTAGTAGCTTATTCGTCGCTCGTTAATAACGACATTACGATAGATCTTGCGGATGAAGCTTTAAAAGACATCATTCCTAATGCAAGACCGAGAACAGTTACCATACTCGACATTCAAAAAACGGTTGGGGAACATTTTAATATTCGACTTGAAGATTTTACTGCGAAGAAAAGAACACGGTTGATTGCTTTTCCACGTCAAATTGCAATGTATCTATCAAGAGAACTCACTGATTTCTCATTGCCTAAGATTGGATCTGAATTTGGTGGACGTGATCATTCAACAGTTATCCATGCGCACGAAAAAATTTCTACGATGTTAAAAGACGATAAATCTCTACAACAAGATGTTCAAGATATTAAAAATACTTTAGGTAGAGGCTAGACTGTTAGTAACCTAGAATAAGTAGTTCACACTAGTGCACAGGTTATACACATGTGCAAAACCTTTTAACCGTAGACAAAAAAGGCCTTATCCACAAATCCACAGGCCCTACTACTATTACTACTATCTTTATTACTAATAAATTAATATATAAGCGAGGGTGTTAGATGAAATTTGAAATTCTAAGAGAGCACTTACTAGATGCTCTAAACGACGTTATGAAAGCAATCAGTCAAAAAGTTGCAATTCCTATATTAACTGGAATAAAAATAGAAGTAGATCAGAATGGAATGACAATGACTGGTAGTGATTCAGATATTACAATTCAGACATTTATTCCAGTTGAAAAAGATGGAGAAGAAATTATTAAAGTAAGTGAAAAAGGTAGTATTGTTTTACAAGCAAAGGTTTTTAGCGAAATTGTACGTAAATTGCCAACAAACAACGTAATCATAGAAATAGAAAACGATACACAAACACTAATTAGCTCAGGTAAATCTGAATTTAAATTAATAGGGTCAGATTCTGAGGATTATCCAATTCTTCCAGAACTACAAAATGATAATCGTTTTTCATTACCAGCGGATTTGATGAAATCTATTATTCGAGAAACTGTTTTTGCTGTTTCTCAACAAGAAACTAGACCAATTTTGACAGGGGTTCATTGGGAAGCTAAAGAGGGACAGTTAATATGTGTAGCTACTGATAGTCATCGCCTTGCTAGAAGATTAACTTCACCAGAGGAAACACCGTCAGCGCCTTTTAGTTTCGTAATACCTGGTAAGAGTCTTCAAGAGTTAAATAAAGTATTACCAGATAATACCGAGACAGTTGAAATAGTTATCGCTGAGCAACAAGTGTTATTCAAAATTAGAAATGTTTTATTTTACTCACGCTTACTAGAAGGAAATTATCCGGATACTTCAAGACTTATTCCAGAAGAATATAAAACATCTGTAACGATTAATGGACGACTTTTACTTCAGGCAATTGACAGGGCTTCCCTTCTTGCTCGTGAAGAAAGAAATAACATTGTTCGTTTTTCTGCGACAAAAGATAACTTAATAGAGATATCATCCAATTCACCAGAGGTTGGAAAAGTAGAAGAAACAGTTGAAGTTATTAACATATCGGGTGATGAGTTAAACATTTCATTCAGTGCAAAGTATATGATGGATGCGCTGCGTGCAATTGAAGGACAAGATGTATTAATCCAATTCACAGGTGCAATGCGTCCGTTCATTCTAAAATCTGCCAATGACGACACGATTTTACAACTAATTCTTCCAGTAAGAACATACTGATTTTAAAAAGGATAGTCACTAAATGGCTATCCTTTTTTACTTATGGTGCAAAGTTAGGTAAAATGAATGGATAGACAAACAAACGAAGGGTTGAAGATCAATGAAAGACTTACAGATTGATACTGAATTCATAACACTTGGTCAGCTTTTAAAAATGACTAATGCAATTAGTTCGGGTGGCATGGCTAAATGGTTTCTAGAAGAAAATACAATTCTTGTGAATGATGAAAAAGAACAACGTCGTGGAAAAAAACTACGTGACGGAGATATCATAGTAATTCCTGAATTCGGTACGTTTAAAATTCAAGAATTAACTGATGGATCACTAGATGCACATTGAGCGTCTTGCGTTAACTGATTATAGAAATTATCAATCACTAGAATTATCATTTTCACCAAAGATTAATGTGCTCATTGGTGAAAATGCTCAAGGTAAAACAAATATATTGGAATCAATCTACGTACTTTCTATGGCCAAATCCCACCGAACATCTATTGATCGTGAATTAATACGCTGGGACCAAGAATATGGTAAAATAGAAGGGGACATCCAACGTAAATATGGAAAACTTCCGCTCGAATTAATTCTTACGAAAAAAGGAAAAAGAGCACGTGTTAACCATATGGAACAACCTCGTCTAAGTTTATATATTGGACAATTAAATGTTGTAATGTTTGCCCCAGAAGATTTAGATTTAGTAAAAGGAAGTCCTCAAGTTAGACGAAGATTTCTTGATATGGAAATTGGTCAAATTTCTCCAGTTTATCTTCATGATCTTTTAACGTTTCAAAAGATCTTAAAACAGCGTAATGCAATTTTGAAAGCTAATCGAGGTAATTTGAATTTTAAAGATGTCATGTTTGACGTTTATACAGAGCAGTATATTCAAGTAGCTGTCCAAATTATACGTAAAAGATTTTATTTCATGGATCTATTACAAAAATGGGCGGAACCTATTCATAAAGGAATTTCCCGTGGTAAAGAAACCCTTAAAGTTTCATATGGAACTTTAAAAGGACTGGATTCGGGACAGACTACTGAACAGATGGAATTACTTCTCGAAAAAAGGTTAGATGATGTGAGGCAGCGTGAACTAGAAAGAGGTATCACATTAATCGGTCCGCATAGAGACGACCTTCACTTCTTTGTAAATGATTACGACATTCAAACGTATGGTTCCCAAGGACAACAACGTACTACTGCGCTGTCACTTAAACTTGCGGAAATTGAACTTGTCAAACAAGAAGTAGGAGAGCCACCTGTACTTCTTCTAGATGATGTATTATCAGAATTAGATGATTATCGTCAATCACATTTACTGAACACGATTCAAGGTGAAGTACAAACATTTGTTACAACAACGAATATTACTGGAATCGATCACCAAACGATTCGTCAGGCAGACTTATTCGAAGTTCAAGCAGGTACAGTTCACTAGTTTTGTATTGAAATTCTGATTGATGAATTAGATATATGGTATTGAGGTAGAAAGGGAAGGTGAACAGTTTGGCAATGGATGAGAAAGATATGCAGGGAGCCTATGATGCAAATCAGATACAGGTACTTGAAGGACTTGAGGCTGTCCGCAAACGTCCGGGAATGTATATTGGAACGACAAGTTCGAGAGGACTTCACCATCTTGTTTGGGAAATTGTTGACAACAGTATTGATGAAGCACTTGCCGGTCATTGCGATCACATAGAAGTCATAATGGAAAAAGACGATTGGATTCGAGTCGATGACAACGGACGTGGAATCCCAGTTGGTACACAGGAATCAACTGGTCGACCTGCAGTTGAAGTAATTATGACTGTTTTACACGCCGGAGGTAAATTTGGCGGTGGAGGTTATAAAGTTTCAGGTGGTTTGCATGGTGTTGGAGCAGCTGTAGTAAACGCATTATCAGCTAAGACAGAGGTATTTGTGAGACGAAACGGCAACGTTTACTCGATTGAATTCGAAAAAGGAGTACCTTCGAAAGAACTTTCTATAATTGGAGAATCCAATGAAACGGGGACAAGTGTCCGATTCAAACCAGATGCAGAGATTTTTACAGAATCAACAACATTTGAATACGATATTCTTGCCAATCGTTTACGTGAACTTGCCTATCTGAACCGTGGACTCCGTGTTACGATTATGGATGAAAGAACGGAAGATGGAAAAACCAATACGTATTATTACGAAGGCGGTATTAAGTCTTACGTCGAGCATTTGAATAAAAATAAAGAGCCAATTCATGAAGAGCCAATCTACATTGAAGGCGAAAAAGATGGCATCTCTATCGAAATTGCAATGCAATATAATAGCGGTTATGCAGAAAATCTATATTCTTTCGCCAATAATATAAATACGTATGAAGGCGGAACGCATGAATCAGGTTTTAAAACTGCACTGACTCGTGTTATTAATGATTATTCAAGGAAAAACGGTGCACTGAAAGAAGCAGACTCGAATTTATCAGGCGATGATGTACGTGAAGGGTTAACAGCTATCATTTCCATCAAGCACCCTGATCCTCAGTTTGAAGGTCAAACGAAAACAAAACTAGGGAACTCTGAAGTAAGTACAATTACAAATTCACTTTTCTCAGAAGGACTCCAACGTTTTCTACTTGAAAACCCAACAACTGCTCGTCAAATTATTGATAAGAGTTTAATGGCAGCCCGTGCACGCCTAGCAGCAAAAAATGCACGTGAGTTTACGCGCAGAAAATCAGCACTAGATGTTTCAAGTCTTCCTGGAAAGTTATCCGACTGCTCGTCAAGAGACCCTGAAATCAGTGAATTGTACATTGTTGAGGGTGACTCGGCAGGAGGATCTGCAAAAGGAGGTCGTGATCGACACTTCCAAGCAATTTTACCTCTACGTGGGAAAATATTGAATGTCGAAAAGGCCCGACTTGATCGGATTTTAGGGAACGCTGAAATTCGTATGATTATTACAGCACTCGGAACTGGAATAGGTGAAGAGTTTGCACTTGAAAAAGCACGTTATCATAAAATTATTATTATGACCGATGCCGATGTAGATGGGGCACATATTCGGACATTGTTACTAACATTCTTCTTCCGGTTTATGCGACCGCTTATTGAGGCTGGGTATGTGTATATTGCACAGCCACCGCTTTATCGTGTAAAACAAGGGAAAACACAAGAATATTGTTATAACGAAGAAGAGCTTCAAGAGATTTTAAATCGCTTATCTGCCTCACCAAAGCCAGTTATTACAAGGTATAAGGGACTTGGAGAGATGGACGCCACACAGTTATGGGATACAACAATGGATCCAGGGCAGCGCACATTGCTTCAAGTTGAACTCGATGACGCACTGACTGCAGATCTAACATTTCAGGAACTGATGGGCGATGAAGTTGAACCACGTCGTCGATTTATTGAAGAAAATGCAATATATGCACAAAATATAGATACGTGATTGTCTACACTACTTTTTGAATTACTTTCTATAAGGATTGTTGAGTTGAAAGGAGTTTACTAACATGGCAGATATGCCGAAGCGTGGGGTTCAGGGAATAAATATTAGCACGGAGATGAAAACATCATTCCTTGATTATGCAATGAGTGTCATCGTTTCACGTGCACTCCCCGATGTAAGAGATGGTTTGAAGCCAGTACACCGTCGTATTCTATATGCGATGCAAGATCTTGGAAATACAGCAGATAAACCACATAAGAAATCTGCACGTATCGTGGGCGATGTAATCGGTAAGTATCACCCGCATGGTGATAGTGCTGTTTATGACACGATGGTGCGAATGGCACAAGACTTTAACTATCGGTATATGCTCGTTGACGGTCATGGAAACTTTGGTTCCGTTGATGGTGACGGTGCAGCTGCGATGCGTTATACAGAGTCTAGGATGTCCCGTATTGCGATGGAACTCCTACGAGATATAAATAAAGATACGGTTGATTACCAGGATAACTATGACGGGCAAGAAAGAGAGCCTATCGTTCTTCCAAGCCGTTATCCAAACTTACTTGTAAACGGAACTACGGGAATCGCTGTTGGAATGGCAACAAACATTCCTCCTCATCATCTTGGGGAAACAATCGACGCGGTTCTTGCCTTAGCTGATAATCCTGAAATAACGACTGAAGAACTTATGGAAATCATCCCTGGCCCCGACTTTCCAACGGGCGGAATCATTCTTGGGCGAAGTGGAATTCGAAGAGCTTATGAAACGGGTCGAGGCTCGGTTATTATTCGAGGAAAAGTAGAAATTGAACAAAAATCAAACGGTAGAGAAACAATTCTTGTGAATGAATTGCCATTCCAAGTAAATAAAGCTCGCCTAATTGAAAAAATTGCTGAACTCGTTCGGGATAAAAAGATTGACGGGATTACCCATTTGGCAGATGAATCAGACCGTACGGGTATGCGAATCGTTATCGAAGTTCGTCGCGATGCGAATGCGAACGTTTTATTGAATAACTTATATAAACAAACAGCACTCCAGTCAAGTTTTGGAGTGAATATGTTGGCACTTGTTGATGGCCAGCCAAAAGTACTTGCACTGAAAGAAATATTGTATCACTATCTTGAACACCAAAAAGTAGTGATTCGCAGACGTACTCAATATGATTTAAAAAGGGCAGAAGATCGTGCGCACATTCTTGAAGGATTGCGTATAGCACTTGATAATATTGATGCAATCATTGCACTTATTCGTGGGTCAAATACAACGGATGAAGCCAAAACGGGTTTGATGGATCAGTTTAATTTATCAGAACGACAAGCACAGGCTATTCTTGATATGCGTCTTCAACGCTTGACAGGACTTGAAAGAGACAAGATTGAAGATGAATACAATGCATTACAAGAACTGATTCAAGAACTTAAATCAATACTGGCGGACGAATTGAAACTTATTAGTATTATTCGAGAAGAATTGCTAGAGGTCCGTGCTCGTTTTTCAGATGAACGAAGAACAGAGATCACAGTTGGCGGGGCGGAAATGATTGAAGATGAGGATCTCATTCCGATTGAAAATTCTGTCCTAACACTTACACATAATGGATACATTAAACGTTTGCCGGCAAATACGTATCGTAGTCAACGACGTGGTGGTCGTGGAATCCAAGGAATGGGTACGAACGACGATGATTTCGTTGAACACCTATTGAATACGTCTACGCATGATACAATTTTGTTTTTCACAAGCAAAGGACGCGTATTCCGTACAAAAGGCTATCAAGTGCCTGAGTTCAACCGAACTGCAAAAGGACTTCCAATCATTAATTTACTTGGCGTTGATAAAGACGAAAAGGTAACAGCAATGATTCCAGTGGATGAATTCGAAGAGGATAAATACTTCTTCTTTGCAACGAAAAACGGTGTTGCTAAACGGACACCAGTAGCTGCTTTTGCAAACATTCGCTCAAATGGTCTGATCGCTTTAACCCTTCGTGGGGACGATGAACTGATTGGCGTTAAAATGACGAATGGACAAGAAGACATTGTAATCGGAACGAGAGACGGTATGCTCATTAAGTTTAATGAGACAGATATTCGACTAATGGGTAGAACTGCTGGAGGTGTCCGTGGTATACGTCTTCGTGATGGCGATATTACAGTTGGTATGGATATCGTCCGTGAAGGACAAGAAATCCTTGTTGTTACTGAAAAAGGATTCGGTAAACGAACGCCAATAGAGGATTATCGAATTCAATCGCGCGGTGGCTACGGATTGAAAACGTTGAACGTTACCGAACGAAATGGATTACTTGTTGCAATGAAAGCTGTAGACGGGTCCGAGGATCTTATGTTAATTACCATTAACGGTGTTTTAATCCGCATGGACATTAACGATATTTCTGTCATCGGTCGTAGTACACAAGGGGTTCGACTTATCCGTCTTGGAGAAGACGAGCTTGTCGCGACTGTGGCTAAAGTTGAAAAAGATGATGAAGATGAAGAGGTAAACGAAAACGAAAACGATGAAAATACTTCCGAGGATAATGAGAACTTATCGGACGAAGCTGAAGCAACTATAGAAGTGGAATCTCCTGATACTGAGGAAGATGAAAATTAAACAAACAATCTTTTGTTTATCGTCGGAGTAGCAATTAAATGCTGCTCCGACGTTTTTTTATCTAATCTATCGATTTAATTTTCGGAATATAGTAAAATTGATATAGTTATTATGGAAGGGGTAGTCTGATTGGAAGAGACATTTGTGAAAGTGAGTAATTTACGCCCAGGTATTGTTATAACTGAAGATATATATGTAAATACGAACCAACCAATCATTAGAAGAAACACAAAAATTGCTATGGAACATTTAAAAGTATTAGAAGCATTTTCAGTAAGAGAAGTAAAAGTAGAAAAAGGTGCTGTAGTAAAAAGAGATGAGGCACTAGTTACAGATGACATGGAACCTATTGATCCTGACAATCTACTTGCGGAAATAACATTGGAACAAATTGATGTTCTTGCTTTATTCGACGAGGTAGTCCAGCAATACAAACGAGAATTCAATGGATGGCGAGCCGGTGTGAGGGTTAATGTTGCTAAAATACGTACAATAATTATGCCGTTACTTGAAGTCTTTATTGAAAAGAAAGAATACCTATTGAATTTGACTGGATTCTCGGACTCCAAGCAATATATTTATCAGCATCCAATTGCAGTAGGTGTAATATCAGCTGCAATCGGTAATCAGATGGGACTCTTAAAAGGTCAAGTCTTGCAATTGGGTCTAGCGGGGATATTTGCAGACTGCGGAATGGCAAAAGTAGATACGTCTATTTATGAAAAAGTTGCTTTTTTAACTAAAGAGGAATTCAACGAAGTTAAAAAGCACACAGTATTTAGTTATCAAATGATTCAAGATACTCCATTACTACGTCAAGAAATGAAATTGGCAATATTCCAGCACCATGAACGTCTAGATGGAAGTGGATATCCAAGAGGAGATAAAATGGAGGAAGTTTCTATCTACTCTCAAATAATTGCGGTAGCTGATGTATTCCACGCAATGACTTCCCAAAGGTTATATCAATCTAAAGAATCTGCGTTTAAAGTAATCGAGTTGATTAAAGAAGAAGAGTTTGGAAAGTTTGATATTAAAGTTGTTCAAGCACTAGAAGACTTACTAGGTAATCTTTCAATTGGAACTAAGGTTAGATTAACGAATGGTGACGAAGGGGAAATATTATTTATTCATCGTGATGCCAAACTACGTCCAATGATTAGATTGGATACAGATGGTACAGTATTTGATTTAACAAAAAATCGATCTGTATCGATTAATCAAATTTTATCTTAAGAAAAGGCATTGAAACAAGGGGGTGCTAAACATTTTTAAAAAGATTTCATTTAAGTGTTGCATTAAGGAATAGAAGATGGTATATTTAATCACGTTGCTCTTGCGACATTGAAAACAACTTAAAAAAAGAAATTGAAATTAGTTGTTGACATCGCGAATGCGATTTGATATGATATAAGAGTTGCTGTTGAAACAATGAATTCAACTAAAATTTAATAGGCGAGTTAATCTCTTCTATTATATAATTTGGATAAACAGAACAATACATTCATATTTAAATGAACCTTGAAAACTGAACAGCAAAACGTCAAGAAATACACGCAAGAGTATTTATACTTAAGCGAAAAACGAACCTTCGGGTTCAAAGTCAGCAAGAAATGAGCAATCATTTTCTTCTGTAATAACTGCTGGCGGTCGAGACGTAGTGAAGTGCTAGGAAACGAGTGAGAGAAGAAGGGAGTGTACTTTTGAGTACATGACCGACTGATTGAACGAAGTTGAAGACGCAATTCGCTATGTATCGGACGTCAGATATTATGGAGAGTTTGATCCTGGCTCAGGACGAACGCTGGCGGCATGCCTAATACATGCAAGTCGAGCGAAACTTATAGGAGCTTGCTCCTGTAAGTTTAGCGGCGGACGGGTGAGTAACACGTGGGCAACCTGCCCTGCA